>DASUPR010000140.1:0-4220 GCA_036281015.1 Pyrinomonadaceae bacterium | reverse complement strand
GATTGCCTGTTGGATGTTGTCGGAGAAGACCTGGCGAAACGCGAGGTTCGAAGTGATGTTTACGTCCGCGGCGGCGATGAAACCGTTTTTGAAGTAGTGCACGCCGTCGACGTAGATACTCGAACCGCCCTGATCGGGATGTGCTTCGTCTTCCTCTGGTCCAAAGATGCGATCCTTGACTGCGTAGAAACCGAAGTTCAGATAGGAACGTGAATTGGCGCGTGTGCGCAGGTCGCCGCCGAAGCCGAGCCCACGTTGCGTGTAGACGTCGCTGCGAAAAGTGAAATCGGCTGAGCGTCCGAGTGTTTGATAGTAAGCGGTTGAGAGTCGAAAACCTTTTGCGCCCGAGCCGCCGATTGTCGGCGTCAGAAAACCGGAAGCGCGATCGCGCGGTTTGATCGAGACTGACGCATACGGCAAATAGAAAACCGGAATGTCTTTCAGCCGCAGGTTCGGCGAATAGACGCGTACGCGATCGCCTGTTTTGATACGCGCCTTGCTCGCGTGAAAACTCCACTTCGGTACGTCTTCGTCGCACGCGGTCACCTGCACGTTGGTCGCGACGATTGTGTCGAGACTGACTCTTTCAACGCGATCGGCGGTGAAGTAAATGCGCGTGCCGTCCTGCGTTTGGTTAGTGAAGCCGGTGGAGTCGACGAAGTAACCGAGCTTGGTGCGGTAGTTCCACTCGGCGCGCGAGCCGGTGATGCGTTGCATGTCGCCCTGATCGAAAACGACGCTGCCTTCCGCGACGACACGGTTCTCTGCTTCGTAGACCGTTACTTTGTCGGCCTGCAAACGATACGTGCCGATGCGCACGTCTACGTTTCCTTCGTAGACAGCCACGCGTTTGTCTTCTGGTCCGGAGCCCGACTGCCGCGTTGAAGTGACCTCGATCTGATCGGTCGCAGTGCCTTGCACGCCCGGTGTTGCCGGGCGGCGTTGTTGGACTGGTTGATCGGGAGTCAGCGGATTGACGTTTGGCGTGTCGGTGAGTGGATTAGTTACCTTGCGATCGACCGGATTAGTTTGCTGCGCAAAAGCAAACTGGCACACAAGGAGCAAGAGCAGGTTTGCCAGCACAATGCGCAAAAGCGGGTGGAATCCTCCGGGGCTGCGGCTACTTCACTAGAGCGCGTGGATGCTAGCACGAATGGGTGTTTTTACAGAAAACCCTTAAACCTCTTCTCTGTGTCTGTGTCTGTTATTATCCGCCGGTGCCAAAGCTGATGATCGTTGCTGGTGAGCCGTCGGGTGATGCCCACGCGGCTGCGTTGGTAAACGCGCTGCGGAAACGCGAGCAGCACCTGGAGCTTTTCGGCGCGACCGGTCCACTGATGCGCGCGGCAGGCGTCGAAACGGTCGTCGACTCCGACGAGCTAGCGATCATGGGCATTCTCGAAGTCACGCACGCGTTCCCGAAGTTCCTCACCGCTTTTCGCCAGCTCAAACAAGCAGCATTCGAAAGATCGCCGGACGCAGTGGTGCTGGTCGACTGGCCCGAGTTCAACCTGAGACTCGCGACTGCGCTTCATCGGCGTGGTTTGAAAGTGATCTATTACATCAGTCCGCAGTTATGGGCGTGGCGGCCGCGCCGCATCAACCGCATCAAGCGCGACATCGATCTGTTGTTGTCGATCCTTCCGTTCGAAGCCGAATGGTTTCGAGCGCGCGGCGTCGAGCACGTTGAATTTGTCGGGCATCCACTGGCGGGTGAAGTGAAAACGCGTTTTGGCCGTGAGGAGTTTTGCCGGCAACACGATTTGAACCCGGCGCAGCCGATCGTTTCGTTTCTGCCCGGCAGCCGGCGCAAGGAGTTGCAACGCATTCTGCCGCCGATGCTCGCAGCGATAACGAAGCTCGCGAACGCGCGTCCCGAGATTCAAAGCGTGGTCGTGGTCGCGCCGAGCCGCACGATTGAAGAGACAAGAGAAATCATTAACAGGCAGAACGGCGGGCCTCCGATCAAACTGATTCACCGCCAGACTCGCGAAGCACTCGCCGCTTCCGACGCAGCCGCAATCGCCAGCGGCACCGCGACACTCGAAGCAGCGCTACTCGAAACGCCGATGGTCGTGGTCTACAAAGAATCAGCCGTCAACTGGCACACGCTCGGACGTCTCATCACCGTTTCGCATTACGGCTTAGTCAACCTTGTCGCCGGCAAAGAGATCGCGACGGAGTTGATGCAAAACGATCTCACTGCCGAAAGACTTTCTGACGAACTTCTGAAGCTACTCGAACCCACCGCTAACAAATCCGCGCGCTCTCAACTTGCCGATGTGGCCCACCAACTGGGCGACGCCGGAGCGTCCGAACGCGCCGCCGAATTAATCCTCAGATGGCTCCACTAAAATCCCGTTGACAGTTAACTACAGCCTCGTATAGAGTGCCGCGCGCTAACTCCCCGGCGATCTCAATTTTGAATTGTCCTGTCTCCCCACATGACACCCTCTGAACTACGCGAGATTGCTATCTGTAGCCATTTAATTTCTCTTGGATAACTATTCGCTTCTCTGTGGCCGGCCCCACTTCACCCGTGGGCACAAGCACAGTAACGAGCAAAAGCGTGGGTGATAGATTCACTTCTTCTCAATCTATTAAGGAGACCCAGATGCGTACTTCCCTTCTCAAAGTAGTCTCACTAGTTGCGGTTGCCGTGGCCTCAGTGTTCCTGTTCGTTGTGATCGGCCAAACCGCAGGCTCTCCACTGATCATCAGCGAGTTTCGTTTTCGTGGCCCAAACGGCGCCAACGACGAGTTCGTTGAAATCTATAACAACAGCGACACGGACCACACCGTCGCTGCTACTGACGGTTCGTCCGGTTATGCGCTTGTCGCTTCCAACGGTGTAGCCCGGTTTGTTATCCCCAACGGCACCGTCATTCCCGCACGCGGTCATTATCTGGGCGTTAACTCGATCGCGTACTCGCTCGGTTTGTCTCCCGCAGGAAACGGCACGACTGCAACCGGCGATGCGACGTTCACGACCGACATTCCTGACAACGCCGGTGTGGCGCTGTTTAGCACTTCAAATCCCGCAAACTTTACACTCGCAAATCGCTTCGACGCCGTCGGTTCGACGAGTGAAGCCAACACGCTCTACAAAGAAGGCGTTGGCTTTGCGGCTTTGATTCCATTCAGCATCGATCACAGTTTTGTTCGCAAAGTTCCGACCGCCGGCAGCGGTATTGGTCTGCCGGTAGACAGCGACGACAACAACGCTGACTTTCTTTTCGTCGACACCAACGGCACCAGCGCGGGCGCGGGCCAACGTCTCGGCGCGCCTGGTCCAGAAAATCTCTCCGGTCCAACCACCGTCGGCGCCGGCATCGGTAACGCCCGGCTCGATCCGGCGCAAGCGGATTTTGATTCGCCGAACGTTCACTGCGACTTCACGAGCGATCCGCCAAACAACTCCACCTTTGGCACGATCTCCATTCGACGCACGTTTACCAACAACACCGGCGCGGACATCACGCGTCTGCGATTCCGCGTGCTGGACATTTCCACGTTCCCGTCGCCGTCCAGCATCGCCGATCTCCGCCCGCGAACCTCCGTCGCCACGAACGTGACGTTAACTGATACGTCCACCGTTCTCGTGGAGGGCACAACACTCGAGCAACCACCGTCTCAACCAAACGGCGGCGGGTTCAACAGCGCCATGTCGGCAGGCACTGTCACTGTCGGCACTCCACTCGCGGCCGGCGCGAGCATCAATCTGCAATTCCTGATGGGCATTCAGCAGACGGGTTGTTACAAGCTCGCGATCATCGCTGAGTCGCTGCCTGGCGCCGGCAGTGACGTGATTGTCGTCAGCGGCGACACGCAAGGCGGCGCCGGAACCTGCGGCGCACCGACTCCGACACCGGGCGGCACGTCGCTCGTGATCAGCGAGTTTCGCCTGCGTGGTCCAAACGGCGCAGCCGACGAGTTTGTCGAGATCTACAACAACAGCGACGACGCAGTTAACATCGCGGCAAGCGATGGCTCAGGCGGTTACGCGTTGGCTGGTTCTGATGGAATCATTCGTTTCGTCATTCCAAACGGAACCGTCATTCCGGGGCGCGGTCATTACCTCGGCGTCAACACAACCGGCTATTCAATCGCCGGCTATCCCGCCGGTAACGGCAGCCAGGCGACCGGCGACGCCAATTTTGCAACCAACATTCCCGACAACGCCGGCATCGCCTTGTTCAAGACGACCAATACCGGCAACT
>DASUPR010000139.1:0-4808 GCA_036281015.1 Pyrinomonadaceae bacterium | reverse complement strand
CGCGAGCATCGAGCCGAGATCTAGTGCGACGAGACGCTTGTTGCGCAGTGTTTCAGGCACGTCGCCCGAAACGATTCGTTGCGCGAGACCTTCGACGATCGCCGTCTTACCAACGCCCGGTTCACCAATCAATACCGGATTATTTTTGGTTCGGCGCGAGAGCACCTGGATGGTGCGCCGGATTTCGTCGTCGCGGCCGATCACGGGATCGAGTTTTCCTTTGCGTGCGGCCTCGGTGAGATCGCGCGCGTATTTCGAGAGCGCCTGGTAGTTTTGCTCGGCGTTCTGATCGGTGATGCGTGTGCCACCGCGCATCTGTTCGATCACTTTGAACAGGTCGTCTTTGTTGACGCCGTGCTGGCGCAGAATCTTTCCGGCGTCGCCGTCTTTCTCGTCGACGATGGCCAGCAGCAGATGCTCGGTCGAAATAAACTCGTCCTGCATCTTGTCCGCTTGCTGTTGTGAGGCGGTAAAGATCTGACTGAGCCGTGGACTGAAATACTGTTGGCCGCCTTGCACGCGCGGAAGACGCGCGACGGCCGCCTGCGTGTCGTTGAGAATGACCGCGACGTTCGCGCCGAGTTTTCCGAGTACTGGTCTAACAATACCTTCAGGCTGTTCGAGCATCGCGATCAGCAGGTGCTCGGGTTCGACCTGTTGGTGCTGATTTCTTTCAGCCAGCTCGATGGCTGACTGTATTGCTTCCTGTCCTCGCAGGGTGAATTTATCTAAACGCATACTTCAAACCTGAAATTGCCGATTGCCGATTTTCGATTGCCGATTTTTCAGAACAAGCGCTGGCTCGCTTAAACAATCGGCAATCGAAAATCGGCAATCGGCAATGATTTTACCGTCCGGCAGAAGCTTCTTTGCTCTTACCGGTTTGGGCCGTGGTTTCGATCGTCTTCGGAGAGCCGGTCTCCATGCCCTTAACTTCGATACGGCGAGCCTTGGTCTCTTCGCGCTTCGGCAGCGTCACACGCAGTACGCCGTTGTTGTACTCGGCGGTCGCGCCTTCAGCGGAGACTGTTTGCGGCAGAGTGAAAGATCGGGTGAACGAGCCATACGAGCGCTCGACTCGATGGTAGTTGTCGGTCTCGTCCGTCTTCTCAAACTTTCGCTCACCACGCAGCGTGATCACGTTGTTCTCGATCGACAGGTCAAACTCTTCCTGCTTCATGCCCGGCAGTTCGGCCTCGAGCACGATCTGGTCCTTGTTTTCATAGATATCGACGCTGGGAGCCCACGCGCCGCGTCCGATGCCTTCATCGCCGAAAGAGCGGGAAAGATTGGTCGAGAACAGTCGGTTTACTTCTTCCTGCAACGTACGCAGGTCACGAAACGGGTCGTAACGAACGATGCTCATAACTTAAAACTCCTCCTTCTTAGTATTCCTTGTTTGGGTAGCTCAGCTGGCTGAGCGTGGGCTCATAATAAAGGTTGAGTGTGAGTCTGTCAAGTCTCAAGGCGAAGGTAGCTTTTACAGGGATTCAGAGCGGATTTTTTAGGAATTAGATTACTGGGAAAGGCCGAAGAAGCGTTTGATAGCTGAAAGTAGACCGGCTGAGGAGTCGCTGGCGGGGGCGGCGGAGTCGGCGTGGGATTCGAGGCCCTGGCGGCGTTCGGCGATGATAAAACTCAGGGATTCGACCAGGTCGGGGTTCGTTTCGAATACCTGCTTCATCGCGGAATGCCCGATTTCAAGGACCTCAGTCTCTTCGAGCGCGATCACGTTAGCGGTCCGCGGCTCGCCCGTGAATAAGGCCATCTCGCCGAAGAAGTCGCCTTCGTTGAGGGTGGCGACGGTCCGTGGGCGGCCGTTGTCATTGACCTGCACCCGAACCCGGCCGTTGTGAACTACGAACATCGACGACCCCGGATCGCCCGCACGGATGACCATTTCGCCGGGCGCGAAAACGTGCCGCACCGCCGCCTGGGCCAGCATTCCGGTTTCTTCCGCCGACAGCGGCGCGAAGATGTCCACGGCCGACAGCCGCTCGACTACGGCTCCTCCATCCCTCTGCGCCACCTGACTGTGACGCTCAACGTAGAGCGTTCGCGTCGGGTACGCGAAGTTCAACCCGGCGCGACGAAAGGCATACCAGATTCGTTGTCGCACGAGCGCGTCCGTGTCGTTGTACTTGGCGTAATCCTCGAGCCAGTACTTCACTTCGTAATCGACGCCGTGGTCGCCGAGATTTCTGATCCGGACGATGGGCGAGACCTTGGTCGAGACGTTCTCGGCTTCACGCACGGCTTCGCGGACGACATGAATCGTTTTCGCGGGCGAGTCAGTGTACAGAGTATTAAATAAGACGAGCCGCGCGTTGAGATTCTCGCGCGGACAGACCTCGATCGGCTCGCGTGCCGCGTTGCTGTTGGCAATCAGCACGACGTGGTTAGTAAACGTGCGAATCTTGATCGCGCGCCAACTGATCTCCTCGACCACTCCGGTGTGACGTTCCGCGCCGACGACGATCACGTCGCCCACCTGGAACGGCCGATCGGCTTGTAGCGAGATGCCCGCGAAAAAATTGCCGAGTGTGTCCTGAAGCGCAAGACCGAGGATGACGCCGAAGATCGCCGAAGTCGTAAACAGCGCGCCGAGATTGACGTCCGGAAAGATAAACGTGAAAGCAATTAAGAAAAGGATCGTGAACGCGACGATCGTGAAGATGTTGCGGATTAGCGTCGGCGCGTCGATGCGTTTGAGACGAAATGCGAGTCCGAAAAACAGAAAGTTGAGCGCGCGGACAAAGAGGTACGTGGTTATACCGATCAGAACTAACTTGACGGCGCTGATGATCGTGCCTGCCGAAGGCGACGGGGTCGCTCCCATGCGCTGTTCGAGCAGCGTTCTAACATAGGGCTCGAACGACCAGAACAGGTACATCGCCAGGAGGGCTGCAGCCCAGGCGGCAAGGAAAATGATGGTCTTATTTGTGAAACGAGGGCGCGACACGGCGCCTAGTTTTATCACAAACGCACGAGGGCGGGGAAAAAAGTCATCAGGAGATAAAGGAGTGAAATGATGGTGACGAGGATGGCCGTGAGCCAGGCCGCGACGTTGTAGATTGGTCCATTCACCTGCGTGCCCATCAATTCGCGATTGTTAACCAGCCGCAGGATGGCGAAGAGCACGACCGGCAGCAGGAGCCCGTTAATCACCTGCGTGACCAGCAACACGCGGATCAAAGGCAGGTTGGGAATCACGGCGATGGCCGCGCCGAAGGCCACGAGAAACGTAAAAGTGCCGAGAAAAATAGGCGCTTCGCGAAAGCTGCGCGACACGCCTTTTTCAAAGCCGAGTGCTTCGCTGATCGAGTAAGCCGTGGCCAACGGCAAAACTCCCGCCGCCAACATCGAGGCGCCAAAAAGCCCGATACCGAACAACGTTTGCGCATAGCGGCCGGCCAGGGGACGCAGCGCGTGCGCGGCATCTTCTGCCGACGAGATTTGAATACCTGCCTTGTGCAGTGTCGCGGCCGTTGAAACGATGATGAAAAAGACGATCAGGATTGCGAAGAGAGTGCCGACCCAGACGTCCGTTTTGGTTTCCGAGTAGTTGTCAACCGTGACGCCTTTTTCCACGACTGACGACTGCACGTAGACCTGCATGTACGGCGAGATCGTCGTACCGATCACGGCGACGAGTGTAAATATAAAGGCGTGCTCGAGTCGCACTGTTGGCCTCACCAATCCAACGGCAACTGCGCTCCAATCCGGTCTGGAAAGAAACGCCGAAACGACGTAGCCGAGAAAGACGACCGACATCAACAAAAACACTTTCTCGACCTTCTTATACGACCCCTTCGCGACCAGCCACCAAACCAGGATCGCCGCAAGCGGCACGGCGATGAAACGCGAGATGCCAAACAACTCTGCCGCTGCCGCAATACCGACAAACTCCGAAACAGTCACACCGGCATTTGCTATCAACAGCGACAGCATGATCAGCGCCGTCCAGCGCACGCCGAAACGTTCGCGCACCAAATCCGCCAGTCCCTTACCGGTAACGGCGCCCATGCGCGCGCACATCTCCTGCACGATGCCCAAACTGATTGCGATTGGAATCAGGACCCAGAGGAGTGAGTAACCAAACTCAGCGCCGACCGAAGCAAAGGTCGCGATACCGCCCGCGTCATTGCCGGCGTTGGCCGTGATCATGCCCGGACCGAGAATCGCGAGGTAAGTGAGCAGACGACGGCGCCGCGCCACGGTGCGGCGCACGCCATGAGCGCCACGTTGCATTAATCGGCGCCCCGCAGCTCGAACTGCAGCTCGTGGTTCTGCCACTTGGAGGTTCTCCGTCCTTCATCGGTCCAGTCTGTGTTTTAACCAAACAAGCGCGGCAGACGTTGCCGCCAGTCCTTTGGCAAAAGGATCTCCATCGCGTCGTCTACCGTGATGATGCCGAGTATATCTCCTGACTCGTCCACAACGGGAAGCGCGAGCAGGTTATATTCCGCCATGCGTTGCGCGACCTCTTTTGCAGGCTCCTCCGGGCTCGCTTGCTGAAACTCTGTCCGCATCACGTCTGCGAGCGGCACTGACGGATCCGCCAGGATTAGATTGCGCAAAGCGATCACGCCTAAAAGTTTCCACGAGTTCTCCGCCTCGACGACGTAGAGGTAGTAGATCATGTTTGGCGTCTCAGCCATTTCGCGCAAACGCGCGAGCGCCTCGCCAACTGTAAGTTCACGCGGAAGCGTAACGAACTCGGTCGTCATCAAACCGCCGGCCGTGTCGTCTTCGTAAGGAAGCAGTTCGGCAACGTCGGCTTGCTCTTCGTCTTCCATCAGGCCGAG
>DASUPR010000138.1:0-14873 GCA_036281015.1 Pyrinomonadaceae bacterium | reverse complement strand
CCATGATCTCCTGCAGCGAGCGGCCTTTCACAAACTCCATCACGAGGAACGGCATCGTCCCGCGGACCACGCCGAAGTCCGTAACGGCGATGATGTTCTGGTGACGAATCGCAGCGGCCGCAAGCGCTTCCTGCCGGAAACGCGTGGTCAGCATCGGATCGTTACCGACCAGATCAGGCAGGATGACTTTGATTGCGTGTGCGGTTTTGAGAAAGATGTGCCGCGCCTGAAATACGGCGCCCATGCCGCCTTGCCCGAGACGGCGTTCGAGCAAGTAGCGGGCATCGAGCGTAGGTTCACCTAGAATGGTGGGTGCAGTCGGTTCACCGTCCTGGGGGCAGGAATCAGTTTCGTCTGGGTAGCAACGCCTGCACTTGGGGCACTCTTTCATCTATGGGAGAGTATACCTCACCTGATAACAACGTTTACGAGACGTTCCGGTACGACAATCACCTTCACCACCTCGCGCCCGTCGATCAATGCCTGGACACGTTCGTCGGCCAACGCCGATCGGCGCAGTTCATCTTCAGACACACCCGGAGACGCAATCACTCGCGAACGCAGTTTTCCGTTGACCTGGATCGGGATCTCCAGTTCTTCGCGGCGGGCGAGTTCGGGATCAGCGACGGGCCAGCGACGCGTGCCTTGCAACAAGCCGCCCGCGTGACCCAGGCCTTCCCACATCTCTTCTGCGACGTGCGGCGCAAACGGCGCCAGCATGACCACGAGAGCTTCCAACGCCTCGCGCACCGCGAACACATCAGACTCGTTAGCCGTTGCCGGATCGGCGTTGAAGTCGCTCAACTGATTGAACAACTCCATCAACGCAGCGACGCTCGTGTTGAAATGCAGGTGTTCGAAGTCGCTCGTGATCTTCGCGATGGTCTGGTGTGTCTTGCGACGCAAAGCACGCGCGCTGTCGCTGAACTCCATTGCGCCGGCATCAGTCGCGCCGCCGTTTGCGAGTCTCTCGTGCCAACGCCACACCATCGTGTACAAGCGACGCACGAACCGCACGGCGCCTTCAGTTCCCGTTTCAGACCAGCGCAACTCGTTCTCGACCGGCGCTGCAAACAGCACGAACAGCCTCGTCGCATCAGCGCCAAACGCAGCAATCATTTGATCGGGATCGACGCCGTTGCCGAGACTCTTCGACATCGCTTTCCACTCGTCGGTGCCTTCGACACGGTTCGTCACCATGCCCTGCGTCAACAGACGCTTCACCGGCTCGTCGAAATCAACCAGGCCGAGATCGCGCATGAACTTGTTCCAGAAGCGCGTGTAGATCAAGTGCATCACGGCGTGTGAATCGCCGCCGATGTACTGGTCCACCGGCGTCCAATGCTTCGCCAAGTTCGGATCGAACGGCGCGGCATCGTTGCGTGGGTCGAGATAGCGGAAGAAGTACCACGACGAATCGACAAACGTGTCCATCGTGTCTGTTTCGCGCCGCGCGGGAGCGTCACAGTTTGGACAACTCGTATTCACAAACTCCGGCACGCCTGCCAGCGGCGACTCACCGGTGCCAGTGAAGGCAGCGTTATCCGGCAACATCACGGGGAGCTGATCGTAAGGCACCGGGACCATGCCGCAGTTTGGACAATAGATCACCGGCACCGGCGCGCCCCAGAATCGTTGACGCGACACGCCCCAATCGCGAATGCGATAAGTGACCGCTGCTTCGCCGAAGCCGTTCGCCTTCGCGTGCTCGGCCATCTCCTTCAAGGCTACTTCCGACAGTTTGCCGCCCCATTCACCGCTGTTAATCAACACACCGTAACCGGTGAACGACTCGCGCATTTCCGCGGATGCATCGCCGGCAACCGTTTCGACCGGTTCAGCTTTGATCTCTTTGTGAGTTATGGGACCAATCACCTGGCGGATCGGCAACGAGTACTTTTGCGCAAATTCAAAATCGCGCTCGTCGTGTGCGGGCACACTCATCACGGCGCCCGTGCCGTATTCCATCAGCACGTAGTTCGCGACCCACACCGGCACAGTCTCGCCGCTGAACGGATTGATCGCGAGCACGCCCGTGTTCAGACCTTCCTTTTCTTCCTCGGCTTCGTCGCCGCGCGCCGCGCGTTCTTGTCTCAGCTTCTCCGCGAACGCCTGAACGTCGCTCTTCAACGCGGAGCCTTCGAGCAGCTCGTCCAGCAACGGGTGTTCGGCTGACATGATCACTGCGGTCGCGCCGTAGATAGTGTCGATGCGCGTGGTGAACACACGGATCTTCTTGTCGCTGTCCTTGACCGGAAAATCGACGTAAGCGCCTTCGCTGCGGCCGACCCAATCGCTTTGCCGTTTCAAAACCTTCTCGGGCCAACCGGCTTCGATCTGTTTGATATCGTTGACGAGCTGTTCCGCGTAATCAGTGATGCGCAAAAACCACTGCTCCAGATCGCGCTTCTCGACCTTCGCGCCGCAACGCCAGCAGATCCCGCCCGACGACTGTTCGTTCGACAACACAGTCTCTTCTTTCGGACACCAGTTGACCTGCGAGACCTTCTTGTAAGCCAGACCGCGCTCGAGCATCTTCAGGAAGAACCACTGGTCCCACTTGTAATAATCAGGACGGTGCGCGGCGATCTCGCGCGACCAGTCGTAACTGATTCCCAACCGCTGCAACTGCCCGCGCATGTGCTTGATGTTCTGTTCGGTCCAGTCGCGCGGGTTCACACCGCGTTTGATTGCGGCCTGTTCGGCAGGCTGGCCGAAGCTGTCCCAACCGATCGGATGAAGGACGTTGAAACCTTGCAGACGTTTGAACCATGCGAGCGCGTCGCCGATTGAGTAGTTGCGCACGTGGCCCATGTGCAGGAAACCTGACGGATACGGCAGCATTTCGAGCGCATAGAACTTCTCGCGCGGATCGTCTTCCTTCGCCTCAAACGCGCCGCTCTCCGCCCAGCGCTGCTGCCACTTCTTCTCGATCTGTTCGGGAAAGTACTTTTCGTCCATAACTTTCACAATCTAACATATAAATTGGCGTCATCCGTGTTGGCCAACGTCATTGGGACACGAATGAACGCAGGATGGTGAGATTCTTCAGGTCCGCGCGCGGGTCGTCGTAGGGTGTTTCGAGGATGAACGCGGCGTGCTTCAGCTTGGGGTGTTGGGCGACGCGGCGCAGCGCGTCCGTGCCGATGTGTCCTTCGCCGATGTGCCAGTGGCGATCGACGCGCGAGTTGTACACGGCGCGCGAGTCGTTGAAATGGATCGCGTGAACGTTTTTCACGCCGACTGTCTTTTGCACGCGTTGCAGCAACGCTTCGAGCCCGTCGGCCTCGCGAATATCGTAACCGGCCGTGAACGCGTGCGCAGTATCCAGGCAAACGCCGAGTGGAAGCTTCGGACACGCGCGCATGATCACTTCGAGATGTTCGAAGCGGTGACCGATGCAGTCGCCTTGTCCGGCCGTGTTCTCCAACAGGATGCGCAGTGAACCCAGCTTCAATCCCTTGCAGGCGATCTTCAAACTCTCAACACACAGCTTGATCCCGTCGGTTTCACACGCACCCGTCGAGCTTCCCGGATGGACCACGAGGTAATCCACGCCCAGCAGCAACGCGCGCTCGACTTCCTCGCGAAACGACACGCGCGACTTTTGCAGCATCCCGTCGTCAGCGGCCGCGAGATTCACCAAATAATTACAATGAATCAACACGGGCGAGATCTTCGTGAGACGCCGCGTCTTGCGAAACAGCAAAACGTCTTCGAGCGTCAACGGCTTCGCCATCCAGCCGCGCGGATTGCGCGAGAACAACTGCACCGTCTCGCAGCCCGTGTCTTTCGCGACGATCAGCGCGTTGTGTACGCCGCCCTTAATCGGAGCGTGAAAACCAATCTTCGGTCTACTAACCTTGCGAGGCATTACTTTCCCTGTTGCGCATCCATCACACGCAACATATTCCCACCCAGGATCTTGGCAATGTCACTTTCAGAAAACCCGCGCTTCAACAACTCACGCGTGAGATTCGGCAAGTCGGCAATCGTCGCGAGATCAGTCGCCGTGCTTTGCACGCCGTCGAAATCCGATCCGATCCCGACGTGGTCCACGCCGACAAGCTTCACGATGTGATCGATATGATCCACGATGCGCGAAGCGTAAACCGGCGGCAGTCGCCGCGCGTACTCACGCGACCGCACACGATCGCGCGCGAGCTTCTTGTGTACCGCACCGCCAGGCTCAGACGCAGAAGCCTGCTGGACTAAAGGTGTAATCTCCACGTCTACCTGCTTCTTCAATTGACTCCATCCCGGTTCGATATGTTCCGGATAGAAAATGACGTTCACCACACCGCCGGTCTTCGCGAGCGCGCGAATCATGTCGTCAGTCAGATTGCGCGGCACGTCGGCGATCGCGCGACACGCCGAGTGAGTAGCAACAATCGGTTTCGTCGACGTGTTCACAATGTCCCAAAACGTTTTATCGGAGACGTGTGAAACATCAACCATCATTCCGAGGCGATTCATCTCGCGCACGACGCTTTTGCCGAAATCGTTTAGCCCACGTGTCGCGCCCGCTTCGTCGCCTGACGAGCCCGCCCAACTAGTACTCACACTCCACGCCGGCGACATGTAACGAACGCCGAGATCGTAATAGCGCTGAACGTTCTCGAGTTTCTCGTCGATCGCGTAACCGCCTTCGAGACCAAGCAGCGCCGCGATCTTCCCGTCCTGCGCGGCGCGCCGCACGTCGTCCGCGGAGGTCGCCAGTTGCCACGTTTCCGGGTGCTTCTCAGCCAGGTCGCGAATCGCCGCGATCTGATCATCGGCCCGTTTTACCGCACGCGGGCCCGTGGCCCCAAACAACTGCGGTTCAACCCAGATCGAGAAGAATTGCGCGTCCAAACCGCCCGCTTTTGCGCGTACGGCGTCGAAATGGCCGTCGCTGAGTTGTTGCTGGAGATCGACGTCTTCGTCCAGCACGCGTTGCACCGTGTCGGCGTGCATATCGACAGCTATTGCGCGTTTATGAATAGTGAGCGGATCGTTAGCAGATTCCTGGGCCACGGTCGTAGTCTGTGTGTTGTTCATCGTGTTGTTAGAGCAGCCGGCGAGAAAGGTCGCAAGCAAAAACGGCGCAATTAAAAACTGTGGTTTAAGCCCTCGCATTTCGATGTTACGCAAGCATGATTACAGGTGGCAAGCGTTCTTGCCAAGCGAACTCTTTCTACGGTATTGTGCCCTATTCCCGCGTAATCTTTTCCTAAAGGAGTAAACACATGTTCTCAAAAGAGGGAACCAATAGAGATGTAAAAACACCTCGCATCGTCGACGTCGTCTGGCATAACGGTGAATTCATCAAATGGGACGACGCGCGTGTGCATGTGATGTCACACGTCCTGCACTATGGTTCCAGTGTCTTTGAGGGCATTCGATGTTACGCGACTAAACGTGGGCCAGCGATTTTCCGTCTGCCGGAGCACATGCAGCGGTTCCTCAACTCCGCGAAGATCTACCGCATGGACCATCCGTGGACACACGCTCAACTCTGCGATGCGGCAGTGGAAATCGCGCAACGCGGCGGATTGGAGCAGTGCTACATCCGGCCGATTTTGTTCCGTAGTCTTGACGAAGAGCATCCGGCGTTTGGCGTGAATCCGTTTCCCAATCCGCTCGCCTGCTACATCGGCGCGTGGGATTGGGGCAAATACCTCGGCGACGAAGCGATCGAACAGGGCGTTGACGTTTGCGTCTCGACGTGGAATCGGCTGACGCCAAACTCGATGCCGGCAATGGCCAAGAGCGGCGCCAACTACATGAACTCGCAGTTGATCAAGATGGAAGCGCTCTTGAACGGCTTCGCCGAAGGCATCGCGCTCGACGATCGCGGCTACGTTTCGGAAGGCTCGGGCGAGAACATCTTTGTCGTCGCGGGCGACGTCGTCCTAACGCCGCCACTCTCGTCTTCAATTCTGCCGGGCATCACGCGCGACAGCGTGATTCAGATCTGCCACGAGCTCGGCATCACGGTTAAAGAGCGGACCATTCAACGCGCGGCTTTGTATGTTGCGGATGAAGTCTTCTTCACCGGCACCGCCGCCGAGATCACACCGATTCGTTCCGTCGACCGCATCACAGTCGGCCGCGGCGGACGCGGCCCGATCACCGAGGCAATCCAGAAGGTCTTCTTCGAAATCACCAAAGGCGAGCGCCAAGCCCCCGGCCCCTGGCTCACCTACGTAAACGAGTCCCGGACCACCTCCGACAACAACGGCTACGCCGGCGCCATCGAACCCGCCGAGTTGAAAGTCTCCGTTTAACGCTGTTTCGGTTATTTTATTGACGGCCCAAAGAGCGCCACGCTATAGTAAAGCGCGGCGCTCCTCCTACCAGCGCAAGCTTCCAAAACCCCAGCCTTTTAGCAGTCCAAAAGGTTCTCAGGATATTTCATGGCCGTTAAGATTGACGATCTGTTACGTATTGCTACCGGTCACGGCGCGTCCGATCTGCACTTGAAGGTCGGGGCGTTCCCGGTTATGCGCATCGGAGGTGAACTCCATCCGATTGCCGACGCGCCGCGTTTGAAGCCGGAAGACACGTTGGACATGGCCTTTTCGATCATGTCCAATCGGCAAAAGCAGCGCTTTAAAGAGGTCTCGGAAGTCGATATCGGCTATGGTGTCTCGGGTTTGGGCCGCTTCCGCGCCAACATCTTTCAGCAACGTGGCACCGTCAGCATCGTGCTGCGCGTCATTCCCGACAGCAACAAGAGCGTGGCCCAACTCGGCCTGCCGCCGGTGATCGAAAAGATTGCCGAAGAACGGCGCGGGTTGATTCTCGTCACTGGCGCAACCGGCTCGGGAAAGTCGACGACACTCGCGGCCATGATCGACTGCATCAACTCAACCCGCAGCGGTCACATCGTCACGATTGAAGACCCGATCGAGTTTTTGCATCGAGACAAACATGCGTTCATTACGCAACGCGAAGTGGACGTCGATACGCGCTCTTTCGCAGAAGCCTTGCGCGGCGCGCTGCGGCAGGATCCTGACGTGATTCTCGTCGGCGAAATGCGCGACCACGAAACTATTGAAACCGCACTGACGGCGGCCGAGACGGGCCACCTCGTGCTCTCAACTCTGCACACACTCGACGCGACTGAGACGATCACGCGTATCGTTTCGTCGTTTCCGTCGCACCAGCAAAAGACGGTCCGGCTTCAGTTAGCGGGAATTCTGAAAGCCGTGATCTCGATGCGGCTCGTCCGGGCGGCAAAAGGCGCCGGCCGCGTGCCGGCGATTGAAGTGTTGGTCTCGACGGCGTTCATTCGCGATCACATCATCAACGAAGAAAAGACGTACATGATTCGCGAGGCGATCGCGGCCGGCACGTCGCAATACGGCATGCAGACGTTCGATCAGTCGCTGTTTCATTTGCTTCAGTCGCGGCTCATCACGCTGGAAGAAGCACTGCATAACGCCAGCAATCCTGACGAGTTCAAGATGCGCGTGCAGGGAATCTACTCTGCCGACGACACGCTTGCTCACATGACGACGCCCGCGATAACGCCACCGCCTGCGGTCACCAAAGCCGCGCCGCCGACAATCAAAACCGAACCCGAAAGCATCTTCGTCAAGCACTAATTCACACGCATCCGGCGCATGACGCGCACGCCCGCGCGCCAGTCTTCGTTGATGTCGAAGCGATAGATCTCGATGTCGCTCGCGATGCAGCGTGCGAGAGTTGTGAATGAGGGATGGACTCGCAGTGTCGGCGCGACGAGGTAGACCAAAGGTGGCTCGTCGTTGATCTTCAGATCGCCGAAGAGCTTTGCGTTCGCGATGTGCCCGCGACGGCGATGCGCTTCGACACGGCGCCAGTAATCTGCGCCCTGCAAGACGTGCTCGCGATCTTCGTAGACCTTCAACTCGATCACGACCAGTCTGCCATCTTGTCGCAAGGCGAGCAGATCTATTGGCCGGATGCCGAGTTTGCCGCCGCCGCGTGCGGTGCGAAACTGCGCGTGCAGCGGCGCGATGATCAGGCCGGGATCGAGTTTGGTGATGTCGCGGCGCAACAGCGACTCGAGCCACGCTTCGGCCGCGGAACGATAAAACGCGTGACGGTGATCGATCGCGAACGCCGAGCGATACGCGCGCAGATCGTGAAACAGGTTTTCCCACTCGCGCCGCGTTGATTCATCGAGCAGACGACGGTATGTCCGGTCTAATCCAAACCAGACTTTTTCGACGCCAAGTAACGTGCGAACACGTGCGAACGGTAGTCCGAAGTAGCGCAGTGTTTCGCCGTGACGCGAATGGACCACGTCGATCGCTTCCGGCGCCTCGGCGATGATGGCGCTGGTTTGCGTGGTCATCGTCGCCGCAGGCACCGGTGGAAACGAGGCGAGTTTCTTTTTCCAGAGTTGAAGCCGTTCGAGAGGCTGCGCCGGCGTTAAGTTGGCGAGGTCTTTATCGACCATGAACACGCGAATCTGATCTCGGAAACCCTGGCGCAACAGCGCAACACGATAAAGCAGCGGCTTGAGTAGTTCGTTAGAAACAACGAGCCAGAGTTGTTCGAAGTAAGGCGCCCTGGCGCGATCGGCTGTTCGTTTGAACCACAACAACGTCGACGACAAAAACGCATCGACGGATGACGGCTGGCTTGCGACCACCGGGCCACTAACGGCGATTCGGGTTCGTTTGCGGTGCAGGATGATGCGCGCGTAACGGCCGGGTTGACTCGGCCTCGTGCCTTGATTCAAAGCGCAGCGCTCGATGCGTGTTTCGGGTTGTGCGGCACACGCGAGCCGCGCCAACTTCTCGCAGCGAAGCTGCCGGGCGGCGCGAATGGTTGCCGCCACAGCCAACGCCGACGCCCGCGGAACCAGTTCGATCAGCGGCAACTCGGCGCCGAGCCGGCGTGACGCCTGCAACAGGAGCATCTGGCCGTTCCATTCCCAACCGAGGATGCGCCACGAACGGCTTCCCTTCTCCGTCCAGCACGAAAGCATCAACCGCCCGTGCGCAACCGAAACATCCATCTCGTCGCGACGCAGCGCATAAGTCTCCCCACGCCCGGCGGTGCAAAACCATTCAGTGTGTTGGCGAAACAGATCGGCGATCTGCCGGCGCGCAGCTTCGATCGAAGCGAGAGACGTGAGGCATTCGAACATAAACGTGAGGCTTAAAAACTTTTCTACGGCTCTGTCGCCGGATGTTCCCTGGCTGCGCACTGACGCGCTACGGCTCCGCCGCCGAATATCTTCGGCTCCGCCGCCGGATGTGAGGCAAGGCTACGCCTTGCCGTCAGCACCACAACCACCCCAATGGGGCTCTGCCCCCGGTTCGGGCTCAGCCCCCAAACTGTTGGGCCAAAGGCCGTACCAGGGGCACAGCCCGATTTCTTCTCACTCTAACACTCCGGCAAGGCGTAGCCTTGCCTCACATCCGGCGGCAGAGCCGTTAACTGCATAGCGGCGAAGCCGTTAACTGCATAACGCCGAGGCGGCGACTTCGCGGCAGGGACGTTAACTTCTCGCCGAAGTCGTCAACTTTTACGAGTCGTCAACTGCCCCGGTGGCGGAGCCGTTAACTTAGTCGCGCGAAAGGCGTCAACCTACTCAGAAATGTGCTGAAGGGGCTTTTGCAGGAATGCTTCTACCCTGTGCTACCATTTTCGTCAACTGAAATGAAGAACGTTTTTCTCGCAGGTGCAGTAAGAACACCCATCGGAAAATTCGGCGGCACGTTGCAGTCGTGGACGGCCGCTGACATGGGCGTCGCGGTGGCTAAGGAAGCTTTGCAACGCGCAAACGTCGCGCCGGATCAGGTCAACGACTCCATCTGGGGCTGCGCACGGCAAGCGGGCGGTGGTCCAAACGTCGCGCGCCAGATCACTTTTGGCGCGGGTGTTCCCGAAACCGTCCCGGCCTTCACAGTCAATCAGGCCTGCGGCTCGGGACTCAAAGCGATCATTCTTGCCGCGCAAGAGATCATGTTGGGCCGTGCCGACGCCGTGCTCGCCGGCGGCACCGAGAGCATGTCGCGCGTTCCCTACTTCGCCGACGGCGCGCGCTGGGGCATGCGCATGGGCAACATGCAACTCGTGGACGGCATGTATCGCGACGGCTTCAACGATCCGTTGTCGGGCTTGATGATGGGCCAAACCGCCGAGAAGCTCGCGCGGCAATACGAGATCTCTCGCGCAGAGCAGGACGAGTTTGCCCTGCGCTCGCAGCAAAAAGCCGAAGCCGCGATCAGCTCGGGCCGCTTCAAAGATGAAGTGATGGCGCTCGAGATCGCCGGCCGCAAAAACGAAACGACGAGCTTCGCGAAGGACGAGCACTGCCGCGCCGGCACCACGCTCGCCGATCTGGCGAAGCTGCCGCCGGTGTTCTACAAGGACGGCAGCGTCACTGCCGGAAACTCGTCGGGTATCACTGACGGCGCGTCGGCGCTGGTCGTGTTGAGCGAAGCGGGCCTGAAACGAGCGGGCGTCAAAGCACAGGCGCGAATTGTCGATTACGAGATCTCCGGCGTGGCTCCGGACATCATGGGAATCGGTCCGGTGCCTGCGGTTCGCGCACTATTCGCGCGACAAAACCTGACGTTGGACCAGATCGATCTCATCGAGCTCAACGAAGCATTCGCGGCCCAGGTCATCGCCTGCGATCGGGAGCTTGGCTTCGACAAGGAAAGATTGAACGTCAACGGCGGCGCGATTGCGTTGGGCCATCCGATCGGCTGCACCGGCGTGCGTATCACGACCACGTTGGTCCACGAGATGCTTAAGCGCGAAGCAAAGCTCGGACTCGCAACCCTGTGCGTCAGCGGCGGCATGGGTTTGGCCCTGTTGCTGGAACGAGTGTGATGTTGTCGCGGCGAAAGCAGCAGTTACTTGCCTCGTTTTCTGTCGCTCTCATCACGCTCTCCTGCGCGCAAAATCAAAAGGTCGCGACCCAAAGCAACACTAACGAAACCGTTGTCTCATCAACTCCGCCTTTTCAAACAAAAGAACCCGAGCGCTATCAAGCCACGCGCACGATCACTACCGTAACCGCCAACGGTGAAACCACCGTCACGAAGAACATCGTCGCGCGCGACGGCGAACTGCGCCGCGACGAAAGCGAGTTGTGGCAACAACGCGTGGTCTATCTTTACCTGCCGGAAGGACGGTTTCTGCTCGTACCCGACGAAAAGGTCTTCGTCGATTTGACGAAAACCGACGGCGCGGCGACGCCCGGCATTTATGACGAATCCGAAAGTTCGCCCGATCGCTTGCTGCACACCGATCCGGTCGCTACAAGCTATCAGCAAATCGCTACTGAAACCGTCAACGGCCGCACAGCGCAAAAGTATCGCGTGGTTGTTAACAGTTCCGCAGCCGCAAGCGTCAGCGTTAATGAAACTCTGATTTGGATCGACGAAGCTTTACACATGCCGATCAAGTCGGAAACGACATCCGGCGCGGGTAAGCGCGTTACGATGGAGCTAACAGATATCACGCTCAACGTCGACCGCACTGTTTTTCAAATACCGGAAGGTTATGAAAAGATTACAATTCTCGACCTTCCCAAGCGCTTGAAGGTCTCGGAATGAAGTCGCCGACTGAGCCAACCTGAGGAACTCGTTCGGGCATCGCAGTGCGGGCGTCAACGCAACCACTCGTCATCTCCCGTGTACAGCAAAATCCTAGAAAGGCTTTCGTAGTGAAAATAAAATTTCTAAACCTCGCAATCATCGTTTTAGCACTGTGTTCTTCGCAGGCGCTGGCGCAAACACGTGTTCGCAACAATGCTCCGGCTCCCACGGGACTGCTCGCTTCGTTACCCGAATCGGACGCGGTTGCCCAGGTAAAGATGCGGCAACTGCTGAGCGAAGCGATGCCGCGAATACTCGCCAGCAACCCGGCCAAGTTGGCCGAGGTCAATGCGAGTATCGAGGCGTTTAAAGAGCGCACCGGTCTCGACCCGCGCATGTTCGAACAGATCGCGTTGGGTGTTCGGTTCACTTTTCCGTCCGAGGGCGTGACGAAGACGCAAACAATCGCTTTGGCAAACGGAACGTTCAGTCCGGCAGCGATGGTAGCGGCGGGAAGAGTCGCTTCCAACGGTACGTATCGCGAGGAGAAGTATCAGGGCAAAACGATCTACATCTTCAAGCTCGATCAGAATATCCGACTGCTTGGTATGTTTGACGTGCGTATCGACGAACTTGCCGCGTCGCCGCTTGACGCGAACGTGCTCGCGCTCGGCGATCCAGCGGGCGTGCACGCTGCGATCGACGCCATGCGTTCGCGCAAACGTGCCAACGCCGAGCTGATCGCGTTGGCTAACCGCGATCCGAACGCCATCATCGGATTCGGCAGCAACATCTCGGAACAGTTGATTCGCAACGTCGATTTCGGCAACGCGCCGATTGCGGCTGACTTGAGCAAGTTGAAACAGGTCTACGGTTCGGTCGGTTCGACGGAGAGGGATCTCGAGCTGTTTCTGGCGGCGCGGGCGGTGAATGCGGATGCCGCGAAGAATCTTGGCGACACGATTGAAGGTCTGAAGCAATTTGGTGCTTTGTTTGTCGGGCGTATTTCGGGCGCGAAAGGTGTGCTCGCGAAGAGCGCGCTGGCAAATATGAAGATCGTGACGGCCGCTAACGAATTACAGATCCGCACGGCCGTGCCGCAGGCTGATGTTGGACCACTGATGGGTGGTTACTAAAGTTGAACCGGGCGCTACATTCTCACCTGGCTTCAGCCAGGTGAGAATGAGAGGTTACTTCGTTGGGAAGTTAAATCCCGGAGGTAGTGCGGGTTCGGGAGCTGAAGCGGCCTGAACTTCGTCGAGCTCTTTCAGCACATCTTCATAGATCTCGATCTTGCCATCCTGCTTCATCTTCTCCTGCACTTTGGCAATGTAATCCTCAAAGACCTGCGACTGACGCGCGCCGAGCAGTTGCTGCTTCAACCGATCACGTTCGCCTTCGTTGAACGTCTTGAAGTCCGGTTCGGTTCTCTTCACAACGCCGACAACGACCCACTTGTCGTCGACCTTGATCGGCGTCTTACTGTACTCGCCTTCTTTCAGACCGTAGATCACGTCATCAAGCGCGGTACTCGTACCGGCTTTTCCTAACGTCGAGCTAAGCTTGAAGCCTTCTTCGAAACCGGAGTCGTAGCCGTCCTTCTCGCCCGCTGCTTTCACCGCACCCGGACCACTCAAACTCGCAATCAGGTCTTTCGCTTTCTGCTCGAGCTGCTCCTTCGCACGTTGCTGTTTGATGGCCTCCGCGACCTTAGTCTTCACTTCGTCAAACTCGGGAATGCGCGGCTCTTTCTTGTCGACCAGCATCGGAATCGCGAAACCATCCTTAACGCCAACCTGATCGGCAACGTCGTTCGGATTGTTCAGCTTTGCCAACTCCTGCTCAAACTGCTGATTCGCGCCGATGTCGGCCACATCGTCGCCAGGTTTCACATAACCGGTTTCGCGCACCATCTCGGCCGGCGTCATGTTGGCTTCAGCGGCAAACTCCTGCGCCACCTTCTGCGGGTCCTTCGTTTCCTTCAAACGAGCCGCAGCCTTCTTCGCAAGCTCCAGTGCAACACCGTAACCACGTTGATTGCGAGCCGAAACCAGCAGCTCGGGTTTCGCCTGTTCGAACGTCTTGGGAACGGAATCACCGCGGCGCAGGATGTACCAATTGCCGGCGTAGCGGGTCGGAATGTCAGAGACTTCGCCAACCTGCATCGTCACAGCGCGGTCGTACAAACCGTGCGGTTTGTTTGTGTTTTCCTTGAAGGGCGCCGCAAGGTAACCATTGTTTCTTGCGGTCGCCGGATCTTCCGAGTTTCCTCTAGCCGCCTCGGCAAATGCCTCTTCCGTTGCGGTGCGGCCGCCGCTGGTTAGCTTCGCAATGAGTTCCTTCGCCTTCTTTTCAACTTGCGCGTCGAGATCCGGGCGCGCGACCTTCAACATAATCTGCTGAATCTTGACGCCGGCCTCTTTGTATTTGGGATCCAGCTGATCGAAATTGGCCTTCAGATCCGCATCGGAAATGTTCAGTTTCGAACCGGCTTTCTCGATATTGATGAAGACGTAGCGAACTTTGCGCTGCGGTTCGAGATAGCGATATTCAGTCTTGTGGCTCTCGAAGTAACTGCGCAACTCTTCGTCGCTCGGCTGGATCTTCTCCGCCAGTTTCTCAGCGGTGAGCGAGACGTAATTGACGTCAAACGACGTGTTGCGGCGCTTGAACTCTTCACGCACTTCATCGTCGGAAATGTTGATGCTCGCGGTAACGAATGCTCGCAGCTTCTCTTGCGCAATGATGTTGCGCATCTCTTTTTCAAAACTCTCGACGTCGCCGTAACGCGCCACGACCGATTCTTTATAACGGTCGTAACCAACAAACTGACCGGAAGCATCGGTGAACTGTTTGACCAGCCGCTCTTTCAGTTCCCCATCAGTGGCGCCGAGGCCGAGGCGAGCGGCTTCCTGCTCGATCACGCGGCTCTTGATTAGGCCATCGAGAAAGATCCGGCTGCCGCCGAGCGAGGCCAGTTGGGGTCCATAGGCCTGCATCATGCTTTCACGCCGGCGGGCGAGTTCAGCAACAGTGATGTGGTCGGAGCCGACCTTGGCCACGGATTCCGTGTTCTTGGTCGGATCGATACTGCTCGCGGTGCGGCCGGGGGCGTAGAAGAAGATCAAGCTGACGGCCATCAGCACCGCAAATCCGAGGATGACAATGTTACGTGTTCGTTCGAGACGTCCTAATTGATTGAGCATTATTTATTACCTTTCGAGGGCGAACCGCGGATTGTAAGGGAGATAGCGGACAACTTACAACCGACAAACCCCTCGGTTTGCTACTCTGAAACTCAGATGCTATTTTAGCCCCTTGCATGGATGCACTTAGCGG
>DASUPR010000137.1:0-11262 GCA_036281015.1 Pyrinomonadaceae bacterium | reverse complement strand
GCGAGCGCGTCACTCATGCCCTTGCCCGTGCAACAGCAAGCTCGCGCCGCGCTCAATCAGCCGTGCTGCAAGTGTAGCCCCGATCACTTCTGGTTGATTGAGCGCGTCTGACACGCGGTCCCGCAAAATCTCCTCCCCGTTTGGCTTCGCAACCAAGCCCTCAAGCTGAAGTGTTTGACCGTCGATAGTGGCGTACGCGGCAATTGGAAACTGACAGCCGCCGCCGAGACTTCGCAGAAAGGCGCGTTCAGCGCGACAGGCAAGTTCAGTTTCACGATGATTTAGCTTAGACGTCGCTGCAACAGCAAGTTCGTCGTCTGTTCGCGTTTCGATTGCGATTGCTCCCTGGCCCACGGCGGGCAACATCTCGGCAGTCCTGATGGCCGCGCTGATGCGATTTTGCAACCCGAGTCGAATCAATCCGGCCGACGCCAGAATCAGCGCGTCGTATTGACCTTCGTCCAACTTACGCACGCGCGTGTCGACGTTCCCGCGGAGATCTTTAACAACCAGATCGTCGCGCAACGCTTTGAGTTGGGCCAGGCGTCTTTGACTCGACGTGCCAACCACAGAACCAGCGGGCAACTCACGAAGCGACTCAGCCGTGGCGCCGTCACGAAGCACAAGCGCGTCGCGCGGATCTTCGCGTTCGCAAATGGCGCTGATCGAAAGTCGCTCGGGAATTATTGTTGGCAGGTCTTTGAGCGAGTGAACTGCGATGTCGATGCGTTTGTCGAGTAGGGCTTCTTCCAGCTCTTTGGTGAAGACGCCCTTGCCGCCGATCACCGATAAGGGATCTGGTTTTACGTCGCCCGTGGTCTTGATCACGTCAATTTGGATCTCGAAAGCAGGATTCAAAGCAATCAGACGAGCTTTTGCTTGCTCGGCTTGCCAGAGCGCGAGACGGGAGCCGCGTGAGCCGATTACGAGTCGAGGAGACATACGCGCATTACTCCTCGAGTTTGAAGATGTCCTTTTCGCCCGGAACGGCGTCGGGTTCGGTGCTCTCGTAGAACCGCCGCAGCTGGTTGAGAATGGGATGTGAGATCTTGTTCACCGTCGAAAGAAGCAACGCCTCGATCGCCGTCTCCTGCTCCGGCGTCAGCACGCCAAGACGCTTGCGCTGCCGCGCCATTTCCGCTCGCGCCACTTCCTGAAACTTCTCGCGCATCGCGCCGATCGTTGGACCAATGTCCATCAGCCGCAACGACTGCTGAAACTGCATCACTTCCGATTGCACGATCAGCTCCGCTCGTTCAGCCTCGCGTTCGCGTTCGCGAATGTTTGAAGTGATCACTGACTCGAGATCGTCGATGTCAAACAGGAAGACGTTCGGAACCTTGCCGACCGCCGGGTCGATGTTACGCGGCACGCTGATGTCGATCATGCAGGTCGGTCGATTGCGCTTTCGCGCCAACGCGCGTCGCGCTTGCGTCTCCATCAACACATACGACGGCGCGCCGGTCGAACAGATCACCACGTCGGATTCCGCCAACACCTGGTCCAATTGTTCAAACGGCATAGTCGACGCGCCAAACTCGTCAGCCATTTGACGCGCTGTCTCTTCGGTGCGATTCACGATCACCACGCGTGAAGCACCCGCATTCACCAAATGCCGCGCCGAAAGTTCAGCCATCTCACCGGCGCCGATCAGCAACACGGTACAACCCTTCAACGAATCAAAAATCTTCTTGCCGAGCTCAACCGCCATGTAACTGATCGAAACAGCATTCGCCGCAATCCCCGTTTCGTTTCTGACTCGCTTCGCGACGCGAAACGTGTGGTGTACTAGACGGTTCAGAACGCGTCCGGCAGTTCCGGCTTCGACGGCGACTGAATACGCGCGCCGTACCTGGCCCAGCACCTGCGGCTCGCCCACGACCATCGAATCCAGCGACGACGCGACGCGAAACAGGTGACGCACCGCCTCTTCGTCTGTGTGCCGGTAGAGATAGTTGTTGAGAAAACCGGCCGGCAGTTCGCCTGCGGTGTCGAGGAATTGCGCCAAACGCCCGGCGCTGCTGTCCATCTGTTCCGGTGTGGTAGCGCTGAGAATCTCCACCCGGTTACACGTCGAAACGATCAATCCTTCGCGCACCACTTCGCCGTCGACGAGGCGGCGCAGTCCATCCGCGCACGCTTCATCGTTGAAAGCGAGCCGCTCCCGGATCTCAACCGGAGCCGTTTTGTGATTTACTCCGACAAGGATGATCGACATAAATCAACCAAACACGTGATACCCACCTAGATAACGCGTACCAAACAGGGTGCAGAGGACCAGGGCAAAACCAACAACGCCCAGCCAAGCCGCCCGGCGCCCACGCCAACTCGCGCTCCAGCGGTAAAGGATGAGTACGAAATAGACCAGCCACGTCAACACCGCGAATATCTCTTTCGGATCGTTGTGCCACAGGCGCCCGTAACGATCCCACGACCAGAACATCCCCGTTGCGATCCCGAGTGTCAGTAACGTCAATCCGACCACGGCGGCGTTCGTCGCGATTTCGTTGGTGGTGGAAAGCGGTGGCAGACGATAGAAGATGGCGCTGAAAGTTTTGAGCTTCAGTTCACGTTCCTGAAGCAGGTACATCACGCTGGCCATGAAGACGATGAAGAATGCGGCGTACGCAAAGATCACCAGCGTGGTGTGAATCGGGAAGAGACGTGTGGCTGAGACTGATGCCGGCGCGTCGGCTGGTCCAGGCGTGATCAGTAGCGAGATAAACGTCAGCACAGAAATCAACGGCATGGTGAACGCGCCGACGGCTTGTGCGCGATAGCGATACAGTACGGTTGCGTACACCGGCACCAGCGCCCACGCCAGAAACGAGAGCGCTTCGCGCAGTGAGAACAATGGATAGTGACCGTCGATTACCCAGTCAGCGCCCAACACTACGGTGTGCAGTATGAAACCGATTACGGTCGACCACTCGGCGACACGCTGCACCGACCGGCGTTTGTTCATGAACGCCAGGATGGAATGAATGGCAGCGATGAGATACGCCGCTAAAACTGCGAGCAAAAGGGATCGCATTGGGGAACTAGCACAGGCTTGGATTTTATGCTCTAGTCAGATGAGAGGGCAAACGTTATGCTTACCCCGAACATCTAGGGACTCAAATGCCTTCCTTCAAACGCCTACTTTCTATACTCCTGGTTCTCGGCGTGACTTTGCCTTTATCTCTGGCTCAGGACCCGCCGCAAGATGTCGAAACCATCAAGATCGACACCAATCTGGTTACAGTACCCGTGATTGCGACGGATGCCAACGGCGTTTACGTCGCTGACCTGAAACAGGAAGAGTTTGTGCTGACTGAAGACGGTGTGCCGCATCAGATTGCGTTTTTCGGCAAAGTGTCGCTGCCGTTTCATGTCGTGTTGATGCTGGATACGAGCTCGAGCACGCAGGACAAGTTGCGGGTGATTCAGCAGGCGGCGCTGGCGTTTGTGCAGCAGTTGCAGCCGGTGGATCGCGTGAAAGTGATCTCGTTTGACGACAAGGTGCGCGACTTGAACGAGTTCACCAGTAATCGAAAGACGTTGGAGACGGCGATCTACAGTACGAAATCAGGTGAGGGAACGAAGGTCTACGACGCGTTTGAGATGGCGTTGGATACGGTTCGCCGCATTCAGGGACGCAAAGCGATCGTGATCTTCAGCGACGGGATGGATTGGCACAGTGATAAAGCGACGTACAACAGCAACGTGCGTTATCTCGACGAAGAAGGCGTGATTGTTTATCCGATTCGTTACGACACGCGCGCGACGACCGAACGGCTGGCGCGCGAGCAAGCGGGTGAGACGTTGCCGACGATCAGTGTGATCCGGCAGGCGCCGCCGAGTGGCACGACCGCGCCGACGTTTCCGGGCGGCGAACCGGTGCCGACTACCGGAAGTAAACCCAAGAGTGGACCTTTCGGGTTGCCGACGGCGGAAGAGATTTTGCGCCGGCGTCGTGAGGAAGAGCAGCGACGTCAGCCATACCCAAATCCCGATCAATTGCCTGAGCCGCCGCAGCGCGTTCCGGAGCAACGTGTGCCGACCGTGCCGGGATCGCGTCCTGCGCCGCCAGGGAGCACGACTACGACCACCACGACATCGCGCCGCTCGGCGGATGATTCGGTCGGCCGCATGTTAGACATGGCGTATTCGACGGCGGATAAGTATCTGGAGACGCTGGCTGAGAAGTCAGGCGGAAGGCTGTTGCGCGCGGACACGATCGCGTCGTTGCCGGACGCGTTCTCGCAGATCGCAGCGGAGCTTCGTACGCAGTACCTGCTTGGTTACTATCCCCTGAACAAGGACCGTGACGATCGTTATCGCAAGATTAAAGTGACGACCGCGCGCAAGAACGTCATCCTCCGTTCCCGCCCCGGCTACCTCGCCACCGCGGCAAAATAGGTTCCTATATGTCTATAGGACGTATACTTGCTGCGACGCCTCGCCCGTGCTAGTTTGACGCTTCATGCCCAACCGAGCCGAAGCCTGGGAATTGTTGTGTGAGTACACGAAGGGCGATAGCCTGCGCAAACACGCCCTGGCCGTCGAGGCCGCGATGCGTGCGTGCGCGAAACGCTACAATGAAGGTCCCGCGGATGAGGATGAGTGGGGCATGGTCGGGCTCCTCCACGACTTCGATTACGAGATGTTTCCCTCGGCCGATCAGCACCCGTTCACCGGCGCCAACATACTCTGCGGCCGCGGCTATTCCGAACGCTTCATCCGCGCGATCATGGGCCACGCAACTTACACCGGCGTCCCGCGCGACACCGACATGGCCCGCGCACTCTTCGCCACAGACGAGCTCTGTGGCTTTTTAGTGGCCTGTGCACTCGTGCGCCCATCACGCAGTCTCGACGATCTCGAAGTCGCGTCCGTCAAAAAGAAACTGAAAGACAAGGCCTTCGCGCGAACGGTGAACCGCGACGACATTCGTCAGGGCGTCGAAGAGTTGGGCGTCAATCTCGACGATCACATTCGTTTCGTGATCGACGCACTGCGTCCGGTACAACGCGAAATTGGATTGAACGAAGCGAACGGCTAAGCGGCGATATGTGGTCCGACAGGTTGCGTTGGTTCAGTCGGAACGCGGCGAGCACTCAAGACTGAAGCAAGGATAAAGAACCCGAGGGTTAGCAGTGTGGCGATGAGGGTTGTCAGTAGCGCTTGTAACTTGCGGCGCCGGGCGGTGTGACGATAAACAAAAAGGGCGGCGAAGACGATTGTCGCGATCGGCAGCAAGAGCGTCGATGCGACCAGCAGCCCGGGACGCGGACGCGACAACGCCTCGGCTGAGAATACGCCAAACACGAGCGCTATGCAGGAACCAGCACCCACAACGGCGGCGAGCGCCGACGCGGCGAATACAAGCTTCAGTCGCATTCGCGAACGTTCCTCAAATTGGTTTTGTGCAAAAGTCCCTCCCTTGATTGGTGGGAGAAAAACCCGCCAAGAATACCACAAGGCAGGACCATACGCGGGTGGTTATGTTTCTCTGGGCCTCTGTGACTCGGTGGTTGGTTTTTTCTAAGCACAAATAACCACCGAGACGCGGAGACACAGAGAAGAGACTGACTCAGAAACTTTAACGGATGATCTCTAGAAACGCGCTGATTTGGCTGTCACGACAGGAAGGCCTCAAAGATTTTGCCGCCCGTTTTAAGCCCTTCAAAAAACTTACGACCCGTTTTGTAGCCGGCGAGAACATCGACGAAGCCGTTTCCCACATTCGCCAGATCAATGCGGAAAACTGCACTGCGTCGTTCGATCATTTGAACGAGTCGGTCGGAAGCGAAGCGGAAGCGGAACATGAAGTGGTCGAGTATCTCAACATACTCGAGCAGATTACCAAGTCGGGCATCAACTCAAACGTTTCGATCAAACTGACGCAGTTTGGCCTCGGTCTCGATCCCGAACTCGCTTACAGGAACGCACGGCGCGTCGTCGAAGAAGCGCACCGTCGCGGTAACTTCGTCCGCGTCGACATGGAAGACTCGAAAGTCACGCAAGCCACAATCGACATCTTCAAACGCCTGCGCGCCGAGTTTGACCTGAACACTGTTGGGATCGTGTTGCAGTCGTACTTGTTCAGGACCTACGCCGACGCGCAGGAGCTCGTAAAAATTCCCGCGCGTATTCGCATCTGCAAAGGCGCTTATCTCGAACCGCCCGAAGTGGCTTATCCGGACAAGAAAGACGTCGACGCAAACTACGTCAAGGTGATGCAACTACTGCTTGCCAGCGGCACGTATCACGGCATCGCCACGCACGATCCGAAGATGATCGACGCCACCATCGACTTCGCGTCGCGCGAAGGCATCGGGAAAGACAAGTTTGAGTTTCAGATGCTTTTCGGCGTCCGGCGCGACCTGCAACGGCAGCTCGCCCGCGACGGATACAACGTAAGAATCTATGTTCCGTACGGAAAACACTGGTATCCTTACTTCATGCGCCGGCTGGCAGAGCGTCCGGCGAACGTCTGGTTTGTGCTGAAGAATTTTTTGAAGGGCTAGGTCCTATAGGACCTATGACCTATTTCACCGATGAGCGACTGGTTTTGGATTTTGTGGACCATACTCGGCGCGATACTTATCGTGGCCGAAATCTTCACGTCCGGGTTTGTGCTGCTGTGGTTTGGGATCGGCGCCCTCGCGGCTGCGTTTGTTGGATTTATCGGCGTCGATAGTCTCGCTGTTCAGTTCATGGTTTTTGCGGTTGTTTCGATTGCGCTGACCGCAGCTTCGAGAACAATCTTCCTCAACTACTTTTCACGCGAGAAAACAGGCGAATCGTTGCGCAGCGGCGTTGATGCGCTGCCGGGACAGATCGGTACCGTAGTCTCGTCGAGTGCGGGCGCGTTACAGGAAGGCGCAGTGAAGGTCTTCGGCTCGACGTGGACCGCCTATCCCTGCCCCGGCGAACCGCCCTTGGAAGCAGGCGAACGTGTCAGCGTCGAGCGCGTTCAGGGCGCGTCGATCTACGTGCGGCGCGTTGGTGACGATCCTGATTGGCGGCAGAAAGCGTTACCGGATTAGTGAGGTTCGGTGTCGGCTTCGTAGTTGTCGTCGAGGGTTTTGTCTTCTTCGAGTGGTGGTAGTTCGATCGTGATGCGATCGGTGGCCGGTTCTTCGAGATCCTCACCTTGAAAACGCGCCAGGACCACGGTGATATTGTCCTCGCCGCCGCGATTGTTGGCCTCGTCAATCAGGTGGTCACACGCCTTTGCCAAGTCTCCCTGACTGTTGACGACGATCTGCTGAATATCCTCAGAACGCAGTTTCCCCGAAAGTCCATCGCTACAAAGCAACAGCACGTCACCTTGCCGCAAACGAATCCGCCCGGTCACAGGCGCCACTTCGCTTTGCGCGCCAAGCGCTTGCAGGATCACATTGCGAAACATGTGCGTCTCGGCTTCTGACTCACTGATCTGTCCCACGTCGACGAGTTGCTGCACCAGCGACTGGTCCTTCGTCGCGAGACGAATGTGGTCCTTGCGAATGACGTAACCGCGGCTGTCGCCGACCTGAACGAGATCGAGATTGTCACCCCGGATCGCCGCACCGGTGAACGTTGCACCCATGCCCGCGCAACGTGAGTCTTCCTGACTCTTCAGATGAATCGCGAGGTTCGCGTAGATCGTGGCGTTTTTCAGACACTCAACCAAATCGAGATTCGGATCGCACGCTTCTTCGCCTTCAGTGCCGAGCAACATCTCGCGCACGGAATCGACCGCCATGCGGCTGGCAACGTCGCCCGCGAGCGCTCCACCCATGCCGTCAGAGACGACCAACACGAGTCCTTTTTGGCCCAGGTTGAAACGGGTCAGTTTTTCAGGTGGCGTGGCCCCATCCGCCCCGGTCCAGGTTTGCTCGGAAGACAGATCGAGGACCAGGAAATTATCCTCGTTACCACGTCGCACCCGGCCAACATCTGATTTGGCGTATAACTCTACGATCATAAGGAGAGCGTGTATTAGGGAGCTTGTATAAAAGTATTAAAGGTTGAGAACGGCCAATTGTAACCCTAAATTAAACTTTGTCCAGCGCTTGATCCAGATCGGCAATAATGTCGTCCGTGTCCTCAATGCCCACGGAAATTCGCACGAGTCCATCAGTAATTCCGAGCCGTTCTCGCTTCTCAGCGTCGACTGAAGCGTGTGTCATCGTGGCCGGATGAGAAATCAGAGTCTCCACGCCCCCGAGACTTTCCGCCAGAGTACACAACTTTACCGATTCGAGGACTGTCTTCGCCGCCGCCAGCGAGCCGACATCAAACGCGACCATGCCGCCAAAGCCGCGTTGCTGTCTTCTAGCTAACGCGTGTTGCGGGTGCGAAGCGGACCCCGGGTAATAAACTTTTCGCACTTTTGGGTGTTCTTCGAGAAAAGCGGCCACTGCGCGGCCCGATTTATCGTGTTGTTCCATGCGCAGGGCCAGTGTTTTTGTCCCCCGCATCACCAGCCACGAGTCAAATGGAGACAGGATGGCGCCCGCGCTGTTCTGAACGAATCCAATCCAATTAGCGTCCTCTTCGTCGTTCAAAACCACAATGCCGCCGACGCCGTCCGAATGTCCATTCAAGTATTTCGTGGTCGAGTGGACCACGATGTCCACTCCGAATTCCATCGGGCGCTGTAAATAAGGCGACAAGAACGTGTTGTCGCAAACGACGCGTGCGCCCGCACGGTGGGCGATCTCACTGATTTCTTTCAGGTCCGTAACGATCATCACCGGATTGGTCGGCGTCTCGAGAAAGACCATCTTTGTGTTGGGCTTGATCGCGGCTTCGACGTTCAGCGGGTCGGAAGTGTCGACATATTCAAACTCGATCCCGTAGTTCGCGAGAATGCGATTGAAAAGCCGAGCGGTGCCGCCGTAGGTGTTGTCGGAAACGATGACGTGTTCGCCGGCTTTCACGAGGCGCAGCGTGGCGTCGATTGCCGCCATGCCCGAGGCGAAGGCAAAACCAAATCGCGCGCCTTCGAGCGCGGCGATGTTGCGTTCGACTGCGGACCGCGTCGGGTTTTGTGTGCGCGCGTATTCGTAGCCCTTTCGTGTTTTGCCGAGCGCGTCCTGCGCGTAGGTCGACGTTTGATAGATCGGTACTGTGACCGCGCCAGTGGCTTCGTCTGGTTCTGAACCGGTGTGAATGGCTATCGTTGCAAATCCCATAATCTTACCCGTCAAAAATTCCCTGGCTGCGGTATCGTTCCGCGCCGTCTGGAAAAACCGTGATCACTCGTTTGCCCGGACCTAAACGCTCCGCGATCTTGTACGAAGCGGCCGCTGCGGCGCCGGTGGACCAGCCACCGAGCAAACCTTCGAGCCGGGCAATCTTTTTCAAAGCGGCGCAGACTTCGTCGTCCATCACCATCATGATCTCGTCAGCGAGCGAAGCGTCGAAGATCTTCGGAATAAAGTCGCGCTGGCCGATGCCTTCGACTTTCTTTGGCCCAGCTGGCCCACCACCGTAGATCGATCCTTCCGGTTCGACCAGCACGCACAACACATTCGGGTTGTGCTTCTTCACCGCCCGGCTGACGCCGCAAAACGTTCCGGAAGTTCCGGCGCCGATCACCACCGCGTCGATTTGGCCGTTCATCTGTTCGACAATCTCGCGGCCGGTGGTTAGTTCATGAAAACACGGGTTTGCCGTATTCTCAAATTGCTGCGGTATGAAAGCGCCCTCGATACCCTCCGCCAATTGCAGCGAACGCTCGATCGCGCCCTTCATTCCGGCTTCACACGGCACGTACTCGATCTCGCCGCCGAGCACTTCGATCAGCTTCATCTTCTCTTCCGCAAAGCCGCGTGGGACGCAGAGGATAACACGGTAACCACGCGCAACTCCCACGAGCGCGAGACCGATGCCGGTGTTGCCGGCCGTGGGCTCGATGATCGTGCCGCCGGGTTTCAGCCGTCCTTTTTCCTCCGCGTCGAGAATCATTCCGAGCGCCGCGCGATCTTTCACCGAGCCGCCGGGATTGAGCCATTCGATCTTTGCGTAGACGTCGGCGAGAGGTGGTTGAACGAACCGCGAGAGATGAAGTAAAGGAGTTTGGCCTATGAGATCGAGAATGCTTTCTGCGATGCGAAGAGACATCCGTTTGCGATGGTAGCTTGCTGGTTTCAGGAGTGTCAAACTAGTACTGAATCAGGCTGCCTTCGCGTTTGGCTCGGCGCACGGCGCGGCTGAAGACCCAGAGCGAAAAGGGAAGCAGCACGACCAGAAAACAGAGCAGGACAAAGAGCGGCTGCGTGACCTGGCTGAATGTGTGTCCTTCGATCAGCACTTGCCGGATGCCCTGGAGCCCGTGCGTTGCGGGAAGGATAAGCGAGATGTTGCCGAGTTTTGGACCGGCGTATTCTCGTAGTAATTGAGTCGGGAAGAAGACGCCGGAAAAAAGCGCGGACCCGGCGCCGAGAAAGATGCCAAACGGATCGCCGCGCTTGAAGACCATCGCGAAGCTTGCGGAGAGTATGCCGAGGCACGCGAGTACGACCGTTGTCAGTAACAGAAAAACGACCGCGAGAAAAAAGCTCCCGCGAAATTGAACGCCGAAAAACACGCGGCCGAAGAACAAATACAGAAACGAGAAGAACGTTGTTTCGAGAAAGTCCCACGCAGAGCTGGCGACGATAACCGTCGGCAGATTGATTGGCGTCAACAGCACGCTTTCGAGTGTGCCTTGCATCTGTTCCTGCCGAATCGAATTGGCGAGACTCGAGAAGCCGGTCATGAAGTAGTTGAGCACTGCGAGACCGGTGAGCCATGTCGCGAGCGGATCGCGCCACTGCGAGTACTGCGGATCAGTGAACCCCGCAAAGATCTTCGAGATGAAGAACAGCGTCGTCACGACCGCCAGCACCGAGATAATGCGCAAAAAAAACTGCATCCGGTAACTAACAAACAACCGAAAATCGCGCGCCACAAACGCGAAGATCCTTCTAGGTAGCAATTTTAATGCTTTCATTCGGCTTCGCCTTTGGACTCGTACAGTTCGAGCACGTCAAGCAAAGATCCCTTCTCTACATCAACGTCGAGTATACGCGCTCCGCGACTTTGCAGGTCACGCAGCCGGTCGTCGAGTTCGTTATCGCCAAACTGCCGGGAGAATGAAATTCTCTCGCTTTCGTTCGTGCCATTAAGACCGGATACGGTTACATGAACTTGTTCGGTCTTGGCTGTGAGGGTCCGCAAATGCTGCGGCGTGTCGATCGCGCGAATGCGCCCGCGGCTAATGATCGCGACGCGCTCGCAAAG
>DASUPR010000136.1:0-5977 GCA_036281015.1 Pyrinomonadaceae bacterium | reverse complement strand
GTCGCCGAAGTTCTCAAGCGCTATGAAGTCGTGTGGGACAAGACACTCGCCGAGCTTCAAGCCGCCGGTTTGATGGGACAAGCGTTGACAGGTTTTCACCAGGCACTCTTGCGTCGCGACGTCACGCTGCCGCGGGTCATGCCAGATCCCTCACGTCCGTGGATCGAAAACGCAAACCTGAAAACGCTCGACAACGACATCGTCAAACTGCTCGAACCGCCCGACCCGAAAGCACCGACGGGCGAACGTCTCGCGCCGGCAACACCACCGCCGGCATCAACCGCACCACCAGGTTTTTCGTTCTCGATGATCCGCGCGGGCGCTCTGCGCATCGACGAACTGTGGCTCGTCGACGACTTCGGCCAGTCGGCCGACTTGCTCGGCTTAACACCCGCGCGCAGTAAATCCACCGGCCAAATCTTTCACCCGCGCATGCGTTGGGACAACGATCAATCGGTGACGGCGATGCCGCCGCGCGTCCTGCAACCAACGCGTCTCAACTTTCGCTTCACTGCGGCCGACAACGGTCCAGACGAATCCGATCCGGCGTTGCGCGCGATCTGCGGCTGGCTCTTTTTCAATCCGCTCGATCAGACGCTCGTGCTTTGCGATCGCAGCGGCAATCTCGCCGGCGAGCTAGTCATCACCAAACAACAGAACAATTACGCCATCACCTGGGAACCGGGTGCCGGTGGCGTTCCACTCGAAAAGATTCCCAACGAGACTCTGAAATCGTTCGCTAAATCGCTGATCGAAACCAACGAGAAACCGAAGCTGCTCGACTTGCTGAACCTGATCGATCGTTCACTCGAACGCATTCGTCCCGCGACGGCGCGCAACAACTCGATTCTCGCAAGCCGCCCGCTCGCGCTCGTGAGCGCAACGATCGGTTTGGAGTTGTTCGGCAAAGCATGGGCCGACCCCCACAAGCCGGTTGGTGAGGCAAAAGCGCAGGGCACCGGCGACGCGAGGCTCGACGCGCTGCGCATTCGCGTCAGTCTCGGCTCGGCGCAAAACGTCGAAGACGGGCTCGTCGGTTATTTCAAAAACAGCGACTACACCCGCATCGTACCTGGCGAACTGCCAAAGGACACTGCGCCCACAAGCTACATGGTCGATCCGTTGAGCAACGCCTTACGCGTCGGTTTTGGTGCACCAGAAAAGATAACGCTGCTGATGGATCCGTGGGGCTCGGTGCAAGCCGCTTGCGGGCTTGTTCCTGCGAAGTCGATCACGCTCGCGCACCCTGCGTTGGATGAGACGGTCGCGCAAATGGAAACGTCGTTCCGCGTTGGACCAGTCTTGCTGCAAGCCGGAAAGATCGCTCTGCCAACACCGACCGGCGACAAAGGAATATGGAACTTCAGCGGGCCCTTTACCAATCAAACCGCCGCGGTTGTCGCTGCTCTCGATCTCAAGACTTTCAACGATCAGCCAGTCGTCGCGACTGAAGGCCGCTTGTTGCTGCTAAACGAAGAATAAAGAGGAAACACGATGCCAGACCCAAAATTGCTCGAGTTTACTGTCCAGACTTTCGCCACCGACAAGCTGGAGATCAAAGTCAAAAACATCAGCGCCAAAGTCCTCGAGGAGACGCTGGCTATCGAGCTTTACATTCCAACGTACCTGGTGGACAGCAGGATCAACGCTGCGGCCAAAGCCGCCGCCACCAGCACCAAACCGGTCGGCGTCGCGAGCCTCGCCGGTGTTGTAACTGGTCCAACGCAATGGTCGCTGTGGGCCAGACGCGAGACGTCTGACTCCAGCGTCGTCATCCTCCTCTTAAACGATCTCACACAAACCGGAACTGAGTTGGCGACTCCGATCAAAGTGGCCGCCGGCGCTGAATTCATCATCAGCATTCCACTCAACCCGCAAGCCAACCACGCCGCCGTTAACGTTCTTTACAGCTATCTGCACGGCACTGACGAAGACGACCAGCGCGGCGACGGCAAACTCGAGCTCAAACCCGGCGACACGAGCGATTCGTTGCCGAACGTCTCGCTAACTACCAACGCCACAAACCCGACCGCAGTCGCGGCCGCGAAGCTCGTAAAGATCTTCTGGAAGGTGGAAAACGGCGTGAGCGCCACACTGCGTGGTCCATTGCCTGGCGGAAACACGGAGTTGACACTCAGTTCAGACCCAACCGCGGACTTCAAAATCGCAGAAGGATTTCTCGAAGTGCGCGTGGTCAGTGGGATGACTTTCATCCTCCAAGCGGAAGTGAAACGGCAGGGCAAGCCGAACGTCCAGGTGGTCCGTATGCTTTCGCTCGACACAAGCAACAACAAATACACGTACCTTGCGCCGCGCCCGGTGAGGGTGCTGCCCTACGGCCTGATCGAAATCGATTGGGCTGCGTGGGGCGTGAAGCAGGTGGAAATATCGGTCGGCGGGCATACGACACGCACGATCGCTTTAACACAACAGACTCTCGGTCGCTTTTACGAAGGCAGCGGCGTCATGCGCGTTAGCGCGACGAAAGAGATCAATGGCGTCAAGACCATCAACGAAGGCATGACGCTCGAAGCTCCACCCGAGACACCAAAAACAGGAAGTGTCCAGGTGGTCTCATGGATACGAATGAAGAAACCCGAGGTCCAGGGCTCGCCAATCGGGTTGGCAGTGATCGCTCCGCGAATCGCATTGCTAACCGACCAGGGCTTACATATCGCCAACGTTGGCAACATCGATTCAACGCCTCCGTTGGAGAAACTCGCCTTCACTGCGAAACCGAATCCGTCCGGAATGTTCATGTGGCAGGCACTGACGGCGGTGGACCAGATATTTGTTTGCCTGCGGATGGTCTTCGCGAACAACAATCCGGACATAGAGATAATGCCTTTTACTTTGGACGGTAATCCTGACCAGATTCCTCCAGTAACTCTACCTGCCGAAATTCGTCCCGTAGCCTCCGCTCAGGGCGCCGTGTTTGATCTCGTGGGGTTTGGCGGACGCGCTTATGTTGCGGTGGAAAGTCCTAAGGCAGGAGGAACAACTCGGCTCGCATATTCAGTCGCGTTCGACAGCAGCACGAAGAAAGCCAACGTCCGTTCTGAACCGCTTCTCCAATCCATGATCGGTTACCGGTTGGTATGTTTCGACGACGCACTCTACGCCCTGAACCGTGAAACCGGACAGATGTTCCGCTTCGATCTCACGGCCGCAGGCAAATTGGACCAACCGAAGAAAGCGGCAAGCGCGATTAGGGCGGGTGCTGGATCGATGGTGAAAGACGGATTGCTCGTGCCGGTTGGACGGCTGCTGGTAGTGATGAACCCAACGGCTGTTCCTTCCGTCGATTCGCTGGAACAATTCGGTTTGCACAACATTCTAAAATACACGAGTACGACCTCGACCGACGCAGACAGTATTCCGCAGGATCTCGTCTACAACCCGCAGAAGAATTATTGGGCGCGCTGTGGTCATGATCTGGACATCAAGTCTGACACAGTGGCTGCCTATCGCGGCGGCGACTCGAAACGGCTGTGGGTCATTCAACCGGATCTCGACGTGCAAACGCTGGCGGTAGGATCGGAGACACTCTTCGCGCATGACTACGTGTTGGAGTTTCCGACCAAGCCTTTGGCGCCCTATCTTAACAAGACACGACAAATCAAGATTACAAACAGCACCGGCATCCGTCTTTTGCCGCTGACCCCAAACTTTCACAAGGCCGGCATTAATGACACCGGCATCAATGGTCCAGGCGAAGTCTCGCCCGACGTGCTGAACGACTTCCTGTCCGGAACGACCGAATCGTTCGAATTCAAGTACAACGACGCCGATCCGGTTCCGATCACTTTACGTTTCATGCTTGCCCACACGGCCGGCGTCAAACACGAGTATTTCGTGGAAGTGACTTTCTCCGGTCCGGACCTCTCCACCGCCAGGTCGGTTTTCAAGCGCGCCGTGCTAAGCGACTTGGGCGACGTGATGTCCGTCGCTGAGATACCAGACACCGCAGCACAACACGCAACCTCCTCCGCTATCGCGATCACGCCGCCCAAGCGGCTTATCGACGGCGTGAAACTGCGCGCAATCAACACTACGACGTATCAACTCTGGCGCGAAGCACCCGGAGCCGAACGATCCGAAGCCTCGAACCCTTATCACGGTGACGAAATAAAGATCGCCTGGAACACTCCGGCGTTTTATCTGCTCGGATACGGCGCGGGTGAATTGCACGTTGACGTCGACTTCGCTCTTCCTTACGGCATCGAGATATCGCCCCGCGCGCAACGTCAACAGAAACTCATTCGCATCGCCACCGACAAAGCAACCGGACTCAACCCCGAACTCCTTCCCAACAAGAGCGACACGTCTTACGAATGCAAGATCAGTTATCTGCTCAAGCAGGAATTGGACGCCGTGTACATCGGCGATGGCGTCGCTACCGAGCGCGGTGACGCAATCTATCTTCCGGTGGCGCGCCGCATGGCACTGGTCGTGATGGAGGTTTTGAAGATCAATCCCGAAAACCTGTCTGTCAGCAGCAAGAGTAGCGTCGTGCAAAGCAACGCAGGGATATTTGCAACGCCTAACAGTATCGCGCTCTCGAATGAACATGTCTTCGCGATGTACGGCGATACCGATATCCACGTGTTCGATTATTCGCTGCAACTGCAGGGGACGGTGAATGTGGGCGATCTTTACGCCGTCATCACCAACATCAAGTGCCAGAACGAGAGAGAGTACTTCTTGCTTGGTATCACGAAAAACAAAACGAACATTCAAAACGTCAGCCTACATCACCTGTTGAGATGCAAATTCATAATGAAGGCCAACTCGGGACCGCAAAAGATCACGTTCGGGAACATTCGGGAGGCATCGTTAGACACGGTCAAAGGTTTTCGCGAACAGAACAAGATGGCGGGCTATCCGGCGTGGGTGTCTTCCAAGACCGTCTCTCCGATGGCCCTTTCGACTTCGAACGTATCTACCCAGGGTGAACGAGTCAGAGAAGTGGCCGTCGCTATCGATGGAGGATTATTTACTGTTGGCACTGAGAAAACGATTCGCGTGCTGGCGCTCGAGTCAGCGGGGCGGGAAGAAGAGATCGTGTTCGGCCGCGAGGGCAAGACGATCTACTGCCTGCATTCCCAGGGTGACAATCAGGGGTTACGCGTCTCGCGTGTCGATAATCAAGCCTGGAAACAAACCCACGGTCTCACGTTGCCGGTCGGCGAAGGAGTTGCCGATCTATTGCAAGACACGCGGCAGCGCACTCCGGGAACACCTTACAAAAATCATCGCGCCATCAGCATGGCGCTCGGCCGCGACGAAAAGTTTTTATTCGTCTCTCACGGGCGGTCCATCTTCCAAATCGACGTAGCGAAAATGGAACTTCGCGCAACGTTCAAGGTGGATCTTCCCTGCCGGGTCTTTCACGTCTGGTTTGGGAAACCGACAGAAGGTTCACATGGAGTCTACGGCACTCCGAATTCGTGCGCGCTGGTGTATGCCATCGGCGCGAGTTACCGGGGTAATGGTTTTGAGAATCGTGAGTCAAAAACCCAGCTTTACAAGCTCGGGATTCCTGACAAATAGGACGCAAACGGGTCTATAATGGGCGCCGGGGAGGTGACAGAAATGAGAGCTTCAATAACCGTCCTGGTTCTTCTCGCACTGACATTCACGATTGCCGATGCCCAGACCAGAGGCATGGCCTACAACACTCACGCGCTGACAGGGCCAGTGCGCAGCTTTCGAACGGAAGTGGCGACCTTTGTTTTGAAGGACGGCAAATACGTCGAAGGACCACGCGTGGTGCGCGAGGAAGCGATGTTCAATACAGACGGCAATCGCACCGACTATTACATCTATAGCAAGGGAGTTCTGGGCCGCCGAATCGAGATGAAGTTTGACGGCCGAACAATGATCGAGTGCATCAACTACAACGGCGCGGGCCAGGCGTATTTGCGAATCGTTAACACTTTTGACGCCGAGAAGCGACTGAAGGAAAAGAACACTT
>DASUPR010000135.1:0-9627 GCA_036281015.1 Pyrinomonadaceae bacterium | reverse complement strand
TCCAAAAATACGTTTCCTAAAACGGTTTCAATGTTCACTCCTACCGGGCAATCGCGGCTCGGCGGCGTCCGATGCATCGAAAAGACGCCTGCGCACTCGAGTGCCTCGTACACATCTAGGAGGGTTGTTTTGGCCGGATCGTTTGCCAGCCGCGACCCTCCGAGTGACCCAGTTTGTGATACGACCAGCCCGGCCTCGGCCAACTCCAAAAGCATGCGGCGAATCACCACCGGATTCGTGTTGACGCTTTCCGCAACCTGTTCGGATTTAAGGGGTTCTTCGTCCGACCAGGCCATTAAACTCAAGACATGCACCGCTACCGCAAAGCGGCTGTTTGTCGACATATCAAAACACGAATCCCGAAAGGGGCATCAATTTTGTAACCATTATAGTTACAATTTCGATTTTGTCAACTATTTGAGTAGGTTAGAGTTTTAGGTAATCCCCCAACGCAGTTGGGGGTTGGTTCATATCTGTGCGACGGAGGTGAACGATCCACCGACTACGTCGGTGGGATTACACTGTTTTCTAGTGTTGCGGGTAGGTCGCGTATGAACTCACCACCGACTGCGTCGGTGGGATTCAGCCCCAGTAAGACCTTTGGGCTTAGGCGGCGGGGAGTTTCAGGTCATGGATGAAGTCGAAGAGGGTGTCCACGTTGATGGGTTTCGGCATCAGGGTGAGATAGCCGACGCTCAGCGCCTTGCGCCGGTCTTCGTCACTCGCGTAACCGGAAATCGCGATTGCCGGAACGCCGGCCATCCCCGGAATCTGTTTCAGTTGCTGGAGAAATTCATAGCCGTCGACGTCGGGCATGCCGATATCGGAAATAACAATGTCCGGAGGTCTCGAACTGGCGGCGTCCAAGGCCGCAGTCGCCGAAGCGGCCTGGGTCACATTCGCGCCCTCGCGCGAGAACATCGTGCTCAGCAATGTCAGCGTGTCTTCAGAGTCCTCGACGACGAGAATGTTCAAATCCTTCAACGAACGCTGTTTCGACTCCGCTTTTTCCGGAGCCACGCTCTCCGCCGATACGAGCCCGATGTGAAATGTGAACGTTGAACCTTTTCCCACTCCTTCCGACTGCGCCTCTAAGCGGCCGCCGTGCATCTTCGCCAACGCATCGGCGATCGCAAGACCGAGACCGAGTCCGCCGTGACGGCGCGAGGTCGATCCGTCAGCTTGTCGAAAACGATCGAAAACGTGCGGCAGGAAATCCGAAGCGATGCCGATGCCCGTGTCGGAAACGATGATGCGTGCTTCGCGACTCTGCGTTTCCGTTTTGACCGTCACTTTGCCGCCTGGATCAGTGAACTTGATGGCGTTGGAGATCAGGTTCCACGCAATCTGTTGCAGCCGTACCGGCTCGCCCATCACGACCAGCATAGCGGGCGACAATGTCACCGAGAGATCGATGTTGCGTGCTGCGGCCATGGCGCGAACCGTCTCGAGCGCGGCTTTCACGGTGAAGTTCAGGTCCGTTGGCCGTGGTTCAAACTGCAGTTTGCCGGTGGCGATGCGCGAAGTGTCGAGCAGATCGTCGATCAGGCGCGCCTGGAGCCAGGCGTTGCGCTCGATGGCGTCGAGCGCCTGGGCAATGCTCTTGCCGTCGAGGTTCCCGCTGCGCAGCAGTTTGATCCAACCGACGACGGGCGTCAGCGGCGTGCGCAGTTCGTGTGAAAGCGTCGCCAGGAAGACGTCTTTGGCGCGGTTCGCTTCAGCGAGCTCGACGTTCAACCGGGTCAACTCGGCGGTGCGTTCGGCAATTCTCTGTTCGAGATCCAGATTGAGTTGCTCCAGATCCTTGCGGGCTTTCTGTTCCGCAAGCATCAGCCGGCGATGCTCGACGCCGCGACGAATCGTGTGTTTCATCGTCTCGATGTCGCAGGGTTTGACCAGATAGTCGTAGGCGCCTTCCTGCAACGCGGCGATGGCCGATTCGACGGAAGCAAAACCGGTTAGGACGACGGAAATCGTAAACGGGGCGTTGCGGCGGATCTCGTGCAGCACCATGAGGCCCTCGCCGCCTTCCATGTGCAGGTCGGTGAGCACGAGATCGTACTCGGCATTGGCAAGCAGAGCGACCGCTTCATTACCACTGGACGCGACGTCGACGGTGTAACCCTCTTTTTCGAGGATCGCCGCCGTGGTGATCCGCAGGCTTTCTTCATCGTCGACCACCATCAAACGAGCGTGGTTCAGAAGCGGCAGTCCTGTCGCCTCCTTCAACGAACGATGATTACCTGAATGGTCGAACGAACTGGTCATTTCCTTGTCGCGTCGTTCTTCTTTTCGTCCAGAACCGGGGACTCAACCTGTAAAACGATGCTGAAAACCGTCCCCCGCCCAACGTCGCTGGTAACTTCGATGCGCCCACCGTGTTGGCGCACGATGTCCTGCGTCACCCACAAGCCGAGTCCGGTGCCTTTTTTGCCGGTCGAGAAGAACGGATCGAATATGCGGGTCAGATCGGCTTCTGCAATTCCGACGCCACTGTCGCTGAGTTGAACGATGATCGACGGCTGCAGCGCCTGTTCGTAACGCGCGGTTGAGATGTGAATCTCGCCTTCGCTGGCAATCGCCTGCTGCGCGTTCAGGATCAAGTTGAGAAACACCTGCCGCAATTGATCGGCCCGCGCGCGAACGTGCGGCAGGTCCGGTTCCAGGCTCTTAGTGATGCGAATACGCTGCTGCCGCATCTTCTTTTCCAGCAGCACTAACGTCTCTTCGAGCAACTGGTTGATGTCGACCCAATCAACCTCGCCGGGCCGGCGCGCAAAACCAAGCATCTGGCGAATGATGTGCGAAACGCGTTCCGTCTCCTTCCGAGCGATTTCGAGAAAACGGGAGTTCTGCTCAAAGTCGGAGCTCGTCTGCATCAGGTAAAGCGCGTTCTTGATCGCTTCCAGCGGATTGTTGACTTCGTGAGCGATCGACGCCGCCAGACGGCCGATAGCGGCGAGTTTCTCCGACTCGAACAACTGTTGTTCGACGCGGCGGCGTTCCAGCTCGCGAATCTCGGTCAGGTCGTGAAGAATCGAAACGACTGCGGTCACTTGCCCCGCTTCGTCCAAAACCTCCCGGGCGGTAATCTCCATCGGTAACGACTCGTCGTCTTCGGGATCTATCAGTTCGATCTCGCCCTGCCTCGCGGTGTCCGCAGCCGAAGCAAGCGTAGAGATGAAGGACGTGAGCTTTACGGCGTTGGTCCGCACGGCAGTCACGGCGGCGGAACCGGAAGTGTCGTTTTCCTGAAACAATAGTTCGGCGCGGCGATTGAGCAGGATGTAGTTGCCGGACGAATCGGTCACGACGATCGGGTGACCCACGTTCTCGATGATCAGGTCGAGACGGTCGCGTTCACGGCGCGACTCGGCTTCGGCGTTTTGCAGCTTGCTGAAGTTGCGCGCCAACTCGTCGTTCGCCTCGCGCAAATCGGTAACATCGCGGAAGATCGAGACGAGGCCGAGCGGCTCGCCACGCCCGTTTGTGGCCGGCGTCGAGATGACTTCAAAGTGGATATCGGAACCCTCGATCGGATCGACGAGCGTGATGTCTCGCTGGATCACTTCCGAAGACGATACCGTCGCGCTCGAAAGATAAGCCGAGAACAACAGGTCGTTCATCTTCAACGCGCGGCGTTTTCCCTCGCCGGCATTGGCGGAACCACTGAACAACTCTTCCGCACGCCGGTTCTGGAGCAGGATTTCGTTGTCGAGGTCCGTGAGCACGATCGGATCGGCGACCGATTTCATGATCGACTCGATCCACTGTCGCTCGCGTTGGAGTTTGGTGACGGTGGAAACGAGCCGTTCCTGGTGAGTGGCCAGTGAAGCGACGATCCCGATGCGTTCGGCAAATCGACGCAGCAGATCGTACGACTCGGCATCCAGATTCTGGCGCTCGGCCCCGACATATAGCACGCCCAATCGCGAACCGCGTTCAAACGTCCAATACTGCCCCGGATGTCTTGAGCTTCGGTCGCGTCCGGCTTTTGCCGGCAACTCGGAGATTCCATACAAGGGCAACGCCAAAACGTGCTGTTGCCAGCTCATTCTGCCGAGGAGCTGGCGTGACGGTTCGTCTTCCTCGAGATCGATCCAGAGCGGCTGTGCATCGTGGATGACGCGCACGCACGCAGCGGCGGAGTCGAGTGGCATTTCCAGCTTAGAGTCGCCGTTGAAACCGGTAGCGGCACGAATGCGCATCTCTGCCTCGCGCTCGTTGATGATCGCGATGGCAGCCTGTTGGCAGCCAAAGTTATGAACAATCGCTTCGAGTGCGAGCAATAGTCGTTCCTGAAGTCGCGGAGTCGCGAGCATTTGCGTCGTCGTTTCGATAAAGACGTCGAAATGCCGCTGCCTGAGCCGCGCTTGTTCCGCTAACGATGGGGCAGCATTAAGAGCTAACTCTGAGGGAACTTCTCCCATATTGCTGAACTTCTAAACCTGAAGTCGGGTATCAAATCCCACGCAAGGCTCTCGTTTCTTACTTCTCGACCTCCACCGAAACCCGCCGCCGCGTCTCGGTCTCAACTTCTGCCGGGGCGCCCGTGATAACCGGTCGGGAGACTGCCGGCGTCAAACCCACTGCTTCGGCGTACTTCAAGTACGTATCAATCGAGGCGACCACTACACGCGCTTCAATTGTAATGAGGTCAATACCCACCAGCGATATGCGAACCCACGCATCGATCACGATACCCTTGTCGAGCACGCGATCGAGAACGTCGATTAAACTAGTACCGCCTGGTGCTCTTTCGACAGCCATTTGCTTCGGTTCCTTTTTCTAGAGTTTGGAAAAACCAGCAATACTGCATGCGCGAGGACTGACGGCGCCCATTGTTCTTACAACATCCATGTAATCCGGTCTAACCACGGCGCTTCTTCGTAATCTTGCGCGTAGTCACCCGTTTTGTTATTACCGGTTCACTACCGGAAACTGCCGCTGCCACACTCAGCTTGCGAATTTCTGATTCGAGCTCGGACAGTCGTTCCCGAAGCTCGAGATTTTCGGCTTCGGCACGCTCGGCCCGCGTAGTTAGATTGGTATCGTAACGCCACCAGTTCAGCCCAATCTGTTCGGCCTTGTCGATGGAGCAAACAAGTAACCGAATCTGCAGGGTGAGTAGTTCGACGTTTGCGAGCGACACCTTGATGTCGCCGGCTATCACCAATCCTTTGTCAAGAATACGATCGAGAACATCAACCAGACCCGGGGGACGGGCCGTTATCAGGGTAGACCGCTCAGTGGACACTTTCGCCCTCCACACTCAGGAAGCGGCTTTACTCAAAAAGCTTAAAATGGCCGCCACCATAGGTAACACGCTGCTTCGTACCGCTTTTTGGCAAACTGCTAAATCAGGCGCCCTATCGGACCAAGATCGAGGTTGAGGTCTTCGTCCGTTAACCCAAATTGAGTTTTCAGCTCGTGGAGCTTAGCTTCCAACTTCATGAGCGCCAATCCCAACTCTTCGATCTGTTCAGGTGAGAGATCCCCGCCTTCCATCCTGCGTACAGCCTGCTTTTCGAGTAGGCGGCGGATGAACTCGATCAGAGTAAGAACGAGCTTTGCCAGCCCCTGTTCGACGCTTTGCGCATCAATATTTATTCGCGATGGGAGAGAGTCGGTGACACAACGGAGTTGTTCCACGAACTCCTCGACATGCGAAGTTTCTATTTCCGGCTCGGCCGGACGGGGGGTTTCGGGGGAAAGCTCCATCAGCTTACTCCGAACTAGGATTTAAACTCAAGGTCTATATTGGCAAAACTGTACGGCGGCCACGGTCCGCTGGCAAGAAAGTGGAGCTCCGGACGCTCGAGTCGGGCGTTTTTCAGCAGGGATCGGTACTCCTCCACCCTGCTCCTTTCCACCAGGTGCGCGGCGGTTAGTAGCAATTTGTCCGTCGAATTGGCTCTAAATTCTTTCTCCCTTACGGCCTCACCCAAGCGCTCCGTCAGCCACCGAGCAATTTTCTTCGCCTCCTCCGCACGCGTTTCACTACCCAACAGTTCCCGCCGCTTCTCAACAAGAAAAGCAGTGCCCGGTTTATCGGGTTCTGTGACCGGAGGCTCTTCAGTCCACGGGCGGTCCCAGATGATCTTGACGCTCATCTCGACGCAACCGCGCACGAGTTCCAGTTTGGCCTGAAGTGCGTCACGCCGGGTTGTCACGTAGTTTTCAAGTTGTTGTTGGGTTACGAGAGTGCCGAACCGGAATGGCAGTGGCGTTGTCTGATCCAGAACGCTTCGCACCACGGCAGCGTGAGCAAGGGCGTTGTCACGGCTAACCGGCACGGTGTCGCCGGCGAAGTCGCTCACGAGCAGCGAAAAATCGTTCAAGTTGAGCAAACGAACTGTGGAGCCATTGATGCCGGTAAGAGACTCGGCGGGCGAATCGATGCCTTCGGTCAGACAGTAAGCGTAGAGCTTCATGCTGAGGCGTCGCTGGCTTCACGCCTGCGCAGGACATCGTTTGCCGTCTCGACCGAACTGAGCAACACGTTCAGACCGAGAAAAACGAGATCGATGTCGGCGACGGAAATGGTGATCTCGCCCGCAATGACGAGGCCTCGGTTCAAAACGTGGTCGAGCGTTTCGAGCAACGAAAGCTCCGACTCTTCAAGCTCGCCGCCACTCTCGCTAATGATGACCTGATCGAAAGGAGAACTCATGCGCCCTCGAATACCGTGAAGTTATATGCCGGCCAGGGACCGGTCAGCTCCAAACGCACCCCCGCACTCAGATGCGCTTCCGCCAGCCGCTCAGCCGCCGCGCGAAACTCTTCAAAACCGGCACGCTTCACCAAAAAAGCGAACTTCGCTTTCAGTTCGCCGTGCTCAGTCGCTTCGACTTTCAGAATCCGCAGACGTTTCGCATCATCCGCCTGCTCGGTCAACGCCTTCTCGATCTCGTCGACGATCTGGTTCAACGTAGCACGCGCTTCGTCAACCCGCAGCGCTTCGATCTTCTTCTGCATCAGGTACGACTGCCCCGGCGACGCCGCTTCCGCCTGCTGCGCTAACTCGCGCAACCGCGGACTAACCGACGTGATACTCGCCATCAGTGTCGCCCGGTCGGAATAGACGTTGACGCCCCATTCCTCGCGCCCGCGCAGACGCTCGATGATCTGCGCCAGCTCTCTTCCCTTTTCGGCGAGCATGCGCTCGATCCCGGATCGTTCGAGATAGATCGTGCCAAAACGAAGCGGCACCGCGCTGGTACGTTTCGCAACGTACTCCACGACCGTCTCATGGCGCATCGCGCGCACGGCAGTCCAGGTCGCGTCGGCGAGATGCTCCGCGAGTGCTTCCTCGCCGTAGCTCTCGAGCGGCACGCTGCTGGCAAGCGCGGCTAGATCGTTCGCCGTTACCCATTCCAGTTTCGTGTCGTCTTCGATGGCTACCGGAAACGATGCTGCGTCCAACTGTGCGGCAGCTACACTTTCCGCGACACAGTAGACGTAGTATCCGTTTTTGTTCTGTCCGGCTCCGGTCATAGGGGCGCCCCCATAGGAGCACATGACCCGGCATTATATACAGGAGGAGTTCAGTTGGAGAGCACGTTGTGGGAAGGCGACATGGAACCGAGGGGCTTGCCGTAATAGAAATTGCCCTGCATCTGCCAGTTTCCGAGATTGAACTGGCGCTGGGCTCCGCAATTAACACACGAACGATACGCCCGTCCGCCACGCGAGAAAGGACGGCTCAGTTCGGAGTGCCGGCAACCAAACACGCGCGCCATCAAATTGCCAATCCTTCCTGTTAAAGATGACGGCTCGATGTGCCCGACGGCCAGGTTTGCGATCGTTAATTCACCAGCTTGCATAGTGTCACCTCTTTTCGAAATTGCCTCCGTTTGGATAACGCGCAAAGAAATTTCGAATAGGGCCACCTTTCTGTAGCGTTATTTCTGTCTTATACTTACAGCGCGCGCGGGAGAGAATTAACGATTGAACAAACACCCCTCTGACAACGTCACAAAACTACTGATCGAGTTGTCGAACGGTGACCGGGCCGCGGTTGATCTTTTACTACCCGTCATCTACGATGAACTGCGTAAGCTTGCAGCGAATTATCTGCGGCGTGAACGCCCCGATCACACTTTGCAACCGACTGCTCTGGTTCACGAAGCTTACTTGCGCCTGGTCGATCAGACGCGAGTCAACTGGCAGAACCGAGCCCACTTTTTCGGCGTTGCGGCCCAGATAATGCGACGCCTGCTGGTGGATCACGCCCGCAAACACAATGCGGAAAAACGCGGGCAGGATTTTAAGAAACTTTCCCTAGACGAAAATATCGATCGCGCCGTCGAACGGAGTGCGGAACTCATCGCGCTCGACGACGCGCTCAAAACTCTGGCGACATTCGACGAACAAAAAGCGCGCATGGTTGAGTTGCGGTACTTTGGCGGCCTCTCCATCGAAGAGACAGCAGACGTGATGGGCGTTACTCCCACGACCATCAAACGTCACTGGCGGGCGGCCAAAGCCTGGCTTCATGGTGAAATGCAAAGAAATGTTTAAGGTACGTTGCTAGTCCAGCCGTTTCTGCATCGAAGTTGTCCTTACTTTACAGCGATAGTAAAGCGTCCAGTAAGACATGACCCCGGAACGCTGGCAAAAAGTTGAAGAGATATTTCAGGCTGCGGTCGATCTGCTTCCCGAAGAACGAGCGCGCTACATCGCACAGGTCTGCGCCAACGACACCACTCTGAGACGTGACGTCGAGTCACTCCTTTCACAACACGACAGTGCCGGCGAACTTCTCGATCAGCCTTTCTACGGCAACACCGAGATGAGCGTGCTCGAGTCGTTTGTCGAAGAAGAAGATCCGATGATCGGGCGCCGTCTCGACAGGTATCGCATCGAGCGCGAGATCGGGCGCGGCGGCATGGGCGCGGTTTACGAAGCCTTACGCGCCGACAACGAGTTCAATAAACGCGTCGCCATCAAACTCGTGAAGCGCGGCATGGATACTGACTTCATCCTGCGTCGCTTTCGCAAAGAACGACAGATTCTCGCCGCCCTCGATCACCCGCACATCGCCGGGCTCATCGATGGGGGCACCACGCCGGACGGGCTGCCTTACTTCGTGATGGAGTACATCGAAGGCCAGCCGCTCTACAATTATTGCGACGCGCATCAACTAAACATCACCGAACGTCTCAAGCTCTTTCGCTCGATCTGCGACGCGGTCCACTACGCGCACCAGAAAGAGATCGTGCATCGCGACATCAAACCTTCAAACGTGCTCGTCACGTCCGAAGGCGTTCCGAAATTGCTCGACTTCGGCATTGCGAAATTATTGAACCCGCAACTCGCCGGCGACATCACACACGATCCGACCGCCACCGCGATGCGTTTGATGACGCCGGAGTATGCATCGCCGGAACAGGTGCAGGGCGCGCCGACAACGCCGAGCACAGACGTCTACTCGCTCGGCGTGCTGCTTTATGAATTACTGACCGGACATCGTCCCTATCGACTCGTCAATCGCGCGCCGCACGAAATCGCGCGCGTCATCTGCGAAGAAGCTCCGGCGCCGCCGAGCGTGATCATCACGCGCGCGGAAGATCTGTTACCAAGTCTTTACCAGGGCGACGACGCCGCCACACTGAAAAAGCTCTA
>DASUPR010000134.1:0-2826 GCA_036281015.1 Pyrinomonadaceae bacterium | reverse complement strand
CCGACAAAGCAACCGTTACGTGATCGCGTGCGAGCTTGGAGACCATGTACGTCGGTATCGCCGAGGGATCGGCAAACGGTTCGTCGAAATGCCACACGAGCTCGTCGATGACGTCGCAGATCTGCGGCGTGACGAAGAATTCGTGATGATCGGTGCCGAGTTTCTTCGCGGTGAGGCGCGCGTACTTCAGCTCGTTGTAACTGTCTTCATGAAACCCGATCGAGAAGGTCTTGACCGGTTGGTTCATGTGCTGCGCCATCAGCGCGACGATGGTGCTCGAATCAATGCCGCCGGACAGAAACGCACCCAACGGGACATCCGAGATCAGACGCAGGCGCACTGACTCATTCAGCAGCTCGCGCAGTTCGTCGAGATAGTCTTCCGGCTTTCGCGACTCGCCGGGTTCGAAATTGAAATCCCAATACTGCTGCGTGCGCACACGGCCGTTTGAAAATGTCAGGTAGTGACCCGGCGGCAGTTTGTGTATGTCGCGAAAGATCGAGAGCGGATCGGGAACGTAGCCGAGCGTGAGATACGCGTCGAGCGCTTCGAGATTGATCTCGCGCTGCACGTCCGGGTGTTCGAGTATCGACTTGATCTCCGAACCGAAGACGAGTGTTTGACCGGGCGTGACCGTGTAGTAGAGCGGCTTCTTGCCGACGCGATCGCGCGCGATGTAGAGCTCGCGGGTCTTATCGTCCCAGATGGCGAGCGCAAACATGCCGCGGAGATGGGTCACGCATTCTGGTCCATACTCCTCGTAGGCATGAACGATCGTTTCCGTATCGGAGTGGGTTTTGAAAACGTGGCCGCGTTTTTCGAGCTCGGGCCGGAGTTCCTGGAAGTTGTAGATCTCGCCGTTGAAGACGATGGTTACGGAGCCGTCCTCGCCGGAGATTGGCTGGGCTCCACCCGCAAGGTCAATAATGGATAACCGTCGCATGCCCAGCGCGACGCCGTCCTGCAGCAGGAAGCCATCGTCGTCAGGGCCGCGATGCCGGATGACATCGCACATGCCCTTCAGCAGGCGTCCGCGCTCAAACGGCTTGCCCCCGCGCCGATCCCAGTAATCTACAAACCCCGCGATGCCACACATAAACCCTCAGCTATTCGGGCCGATAAAAGTGTTTCCCGTAGAAAAAGCCCGCTAACTCCCAGAGTGCCAACTCTTTAGAAAAACGGTCAGCCGGTCCCGGTTTCCAGATACTAACCAATCGGAACATCCCGCGCAGCGCCCGGCCGTAGAAATATCGCGGCACGCCGAGCACGTATGGTGTCGACTGCGGGCGAATGCGGTCAAGCACGGCGCTGGAGACACTCTGCCAGAAGCACCAGGCGCGATGATACCGTTTTGTCAGCCGCTCCGTGGGCACGAAGTGATAGATAATCAGCTCCGGCACGTACAGTCCGCGCGCACCCGCGGCCAATAATCTCTCGTACATTTCTTCGTCTTCACACGAAAGTAAGCGATTTCCGCTACGGCCGAGCGCGGTCGAATACGGCCCGACCTTTTCGAGGGTCGCGCGTGTGAAAACCGCGTTGCCCCCCATCAGAATTCCCGGGTAATTGCGATCGAACGGGACGCGCTTCTCACCGCCGTCAACTGCGCCGATGACCGAGTTGTACTCGCTCGGCAGCCACTCAGGCACGGCGCTCTCGAAGCGCGGAATGTATGGCCCGCCGATGAAGTCTACGTCGTGTTCGTTGAAGACGGAAAAGACCTGTTCGTACCACGACTGATCGATCTCCTCGTCGTCGTCGATAAAGCCGACGTGAGTGCCGCTGGTGGCGGCGACACCGGCATTGAGCGCCGGCGAGCGGCCCTGACGTTTCTCGAACACGTAGTGGATTGGCAGCGAAGCCTCGGCCTGTTGCGCGAGCACGGTCTCGCGCGTGTCGTCTTTCGAGTTGTTGTCGACGACCGTAATCTGCACCTCGAGCCCCGGCGGCACACGCGCGTCCAGCAGGCTGCGAAGGGTCTTCTTCAACAGCTCACTGCGATTGTAAGTAGGAATGACGACGTCGAGCCGCATGCAATTCTATGGTCCTGATTTGGGCAGTATCGTGCTGTCGTTAATTACCGCGCCGGGTGATTGGGTCAGATAGGTCGTCGGCGACAACACGATCTGATCGATCGAGAGCCCGTCTTCGCGATAATGAATTCGTATCGTGTGCGTGCCGCTGTTGGCGAAGAAGATGGTTGGTCCAAGCACGCCCACGCCCCAGCCATTGTCCTGCCAACCCCAGCCACTCAAGCCGCACGCAAAACAGTCTTCGAGATTGATCACCTCAGCGCTCGTGGTGCCGATTCGGCTCTTTGCAACGCCTTGTCCGTCCGTGCTGTCGTTGAACTGCACGAAGATCGAGTCGTTGAAAGGATTGTCGTCCTGCGCCTTGCCGCGTATCCACAAGCGGTAAGCAATTCCCGCCTGGGCAGTGAATTGGAGTTGCACGAAGTGCGTGGGATTCGCGAGCGGCGCGCTCAGCTTCGCGGCGCCCTGATCGGGATTGTGCAAACGTGCGCCGCCCGCGGCCGTTGCATCAGCGACCACGATGTAGTTACCGGATGCTTGCACGCCTTGCGACGCGTACAGCACCACGTCGCCTGCCGGCGTTGGTGTTGGCGTGGGCGTTGGCGTCGGCGTGGGTGTCGGTGTTGGAGTCGGAGTTGGTGTCGGCGTCGGTGTTGCTTTGGGCAGAATCGTGGTGTCGTTCACGACGGCCCCGGGCGCCGTGTTCAAATACACCGATGGCGACAGCACGACCTGATCGATCGAGAGCCCATCCTCGCGCGGCTGGATGCGCAACGTGTGCGTGCCGGTCGTT
>DASUPR010000133.1:0-11317 GCA_036281015.1 Pyrinomonadaceae bacterium | reverse complement strand
TATCCTTGATCTGATTTTGGTTAGATTGCTGCTCGCGGTTTGCCGCGCGGATCGACCAGTGCGACCACCAAAACTGGTTGCGATCAACTCGAGTCTGGCGGAAGGCGTAATCACGACAACGGATCCACTGGAAAACGGCGCGAGCACAGTTTGTCGAGTTCAACCTCGGCGTGCAGACACCCGGACAATTCCGGTTCTTCGTCGACGTCGAGGCTCTCACCGTGCCGCCGCAATAAAGAAACGGCTCGTTGAAGTGAAAAGCGAAGGGCGCGAGGATCTTTCTCGCGCCCTTTTCATTTTCGAAACTTATTGTAGTTGCGCCACGGCCAGGGAAGCCGCGCCGTTGAGATGCAGGAACGGACGCAGGATGTAATAAACAGTCTCTTCGATGGTCAATACTTCGCCGGCTTCGGTGCGAAAGGAAGGACCACTCTCACGATTTTCTAACACCAAACTCTCCTGGGCTTCGATGGGTTTGGCGCCTCCAGCGACAATTCTGCCCGCAATCTCCAAAGCGTCCGGGCGACAACTTATAGTTACCGACATGCTCGGATGTGATTGCTTGTTAACGACGATTGAATCCGTCTCGCCGAGTTGATAATCGAGTCCTCCGGTCTCGTTTCTGAACTCCGCGAGCCGGTTCATCTCTTCAATCACATCCCGGGTCAGTTGTTTTAAATCGTCCCAAACCGCGGCTAAGTCTGCCGGTTCCGTCATAGTTTCCGACCTGCGATCGATCGTGGGGATAGTTCGACCAATCTGACAGTGCCGGGACCAGCGTCAGAAATACGCCCCAGGACCGATGATTACAGATGAGACACTTGCGCTCACCAATGTTCCACCATGGAACACGCGAATTTAGTCGGGCGTTGTCGTCAACGCCTTCAGGAAATCGATACGCACGTCGACTGGACCGTCGAGGCGTCTTCCCGTCTCTTCAATGTGATCCGTGATGTCCCTGTTGCGGATTTTTGGAAACTGCGCGTGGATCAGTGCCGCCTGTGCGGCAACCAGAGGCGCCGCCATAGACGTGCCACTCCAAACGCCATACTTTCCACCAGGAACCGTGCTCGTAATTCCCTCCCCGGGTGCGGCCACTGCGATCCACGATCCGCGGGTTGAGAACGACGCAAGCCTGTCTCTCGACGTCGATGCGGCGACGGCGATCAAGCCGTCAACGTTTTCGGCAGCCGGGTATTGCTCTTCAAAATCACCACCGTTTCCGGCAGCCGCCACGATCACGAGGTTTGGCTTTCCGACAGGGAAATCGTTTTCGTCCGTTGGATCGTCATCACACGCCCGCTCCAGCACGCGTTTCAACATGCGTGTACGGCGCAGCGTGCTGATACTGAGATTGATAACGTCCGCGCCATCTCGCGTGGCCGGATTGCCGTCGGGATCGATCGCAAACGCGATGGCTTCCGCCAAAACCCACGTGTTTCCGAGACCTCTTTCATCGAGCACTCGCACCGGAATGATCTTCGCGGCCGGAGCAGCAAGAGCGATCAATCCCGCCACGTGCGTTCCGTGGCCGTAAGGTCCAATGCTCAAATTGCCGACTTCGCTCGGGTCCGTGTCCATATCGACGAAGTCAAAACCGGGCAGCAGCCTGCCGGCGAGCGCCGGATGTGACACGTCCACGCCGGTATCCAGCACAGCGATACGGACCGGTTGTCCATCAGCGCGAAGGCCGCGATTGACCGTATGAGCCTGGGCCAACCGAAGTGTCGTCGGCGCCCATTGCGTCGTGTATGCTGCGGGATCTCCAACGCTCCAGCCGTTGCCGACGCTCCAACCGTTTCCGCCTCCCTCGGGCGGTTTCTCAATAAAGTTTGGCTCCGCGAGAGCGACGCGCTCGTCAACAACGAGTTGATCGATGCGGTTTTCGACGCTCGCTTGATCCGTGATTCGCAACCGGTAGATCGGTCGCGAACCAAACTGATCGAGCGGATTTGGATCGAGGTTGTACTGTGCGGCGACAGCGGCAAGATGGTTGGCGCTCGTAAGTTTTACGAGCACTTCACCGTTTATAAAATCGTCCGTATCTGAGGCGGAACGAACCGCGCGCGGTTGATCGCCAACAGCGAAAAAGATTGCTGCCGCAAAGAACACCAGCAGCACCAACGAGATCCTTAGATTCTTTGGCATGATCGGCTTCTCTGAACAGTCTGGGCTTAGAAGGCCGGAAAATAGTTTCCTGCTTAAATTTTCAAATCGCAATCAGCAGCGTCTGGGCAAAGTCCGTGCCGTCTGGGGTGCGAGTATTTTACCAGTGTCCGACCAAAACGAAAGGGGACCAGAAGAACGGATGAGGATTTTCTTCGAGCATCTTTCGTTGGGCTGCCCGCAAACTGGCGGACAAAGTGCGGCCGGACATCGTCTCCTGGTAGAAATCAACCATCATTTGCTCGGTCGTTTCGTCGTCGACCATCCACAAACTCAGGAGCACTGAACGCGCCCCGGCGGAGAAGAAACCGCGGGCCAGTCCGATGAGCTCGTCGCCGGGCGCGATGACGTTTGCGCCCGTTTCACACGCGCTCAAGGTGACGAGTGCACGGTCGAGTTTCAGGCCGTAGGCGTCGCGGACCGTGAACCAGCCGTCGGCCAGTCGCAACGCTGAAAAGAGCGGGTTGTCTGAGCGAAACTGCCCGTGACACGCCAGGTGCACGACGCCGGCGCCGGTTGAGTTTTCGCGCAGCGCCTCGATCGTGGCGGATTCTCCGGCGAAAGCTTTTGCTTCGGGAAAGACTTCGCTCAACGATTCAATCTCATTCGTGATTCGCGGTGTTTGCTCGTCTGAGACGCCCATCAGCAGCGCGCGATTCAGATCGTGTTCGCCACGCTCGAGACACTGTTGCAGAATCGCGGCGCTGGGGGCGTAGGAGATCTCGCTGTGTTCGATCAGATACTTGTCGCCGTCGTGCAGCGCGTGAAACGGAAGATAGTGGAGCGCGCCGTAAGGGACGATGATCAGGTTGCGTTGCTCGAGTGTTGATTTCAGCGGGCGGATTAACAGGTCGTGTAGTTGGCGCAGGTGGACATTGATTTTTTGCGTCAGCGTTGGGAGATGACGGCGAATGGCGCGCGCGCCGAAGCGAAGTGTTTCAATTTGGAACCGCAGGGCGTTGAGGTGGTCTACGATTGCCGCAACAGAGCTTAGATTGCGTGTGACGTGTACGTGTTCGCGCGTGACAACGAAAGCCAGCAGTTCATCGCCGAGCGCCGCATACTCGACTAACGCGTCGTCTTCCCTGAGCTGTTGTTGCAAATACTCGAGATCAAAAGACCGGAGCGGTGAGGCAGCAGTCTCGCGCCGATGGTTAAGCTGGCGAGTGATCTCGAGGATTTTGTTTTCGCGTTCGCGTAACTCCTGCGGCAACGCGCGCGATGGCGCGTGGCCGTTTGCGGGTTGATTGATCTCCTTGTAGAGATAATTCAACTCCTCGCGCAGTTCGCCGATCTGTTTCAACAGATTGGCCTCGAACGCGTCGCGGGGATCGATAAGGTTTTCGTGACCGGCGCCAAGACTATCGACCAGCGCGCGTGAACGAGCGCTCTCGACGAGCGTCAATGCTTCAGACAATCGCGCGTCGCCCGAGGCGAGACAGATCCGCACGAGTTCGTGGTATGGAACCAGTTTGTTTGCGAAGAAGGCTGTTTTGAACTCTTCGCCCGGTAGCGGCGCACGCAGTTCTTCCGTCACCGCGATCGCGTTTCTAAAGTGACGTTCGGCAGCGGCAGTTTCTTTTTTCGCCAGCGCCACGAGGCCCAGACCGGTGTAAGCGCGTTCTGTAATCTGCGGTTGTCCGTGAAGAATCGAATCGTTGACCGCAGTCTCGAAAAGTTGTTGCGCCTCGTGAGTGTGGTCCAGAGTTCGTTCGATATCGGCGCGCAGCCAGCGTCCGAGCAGGATCTGATGCCAACCACCAAACGCCGTCAGATCAGTTTCCGCCTGCACGGTGAGCTTACGGGCTGTTTGATCTTCGCCGTGAGCATGATGAAGTTGTGCTTGCGTCAACAACACCAGCGCTTCGCCGACCTTGTTTCCTTCAGCCCGGTAAAGTTCGCGTGCTCGTTTCAGCGCCGACAACGCCGCGTCATCATTGCCTAACAAGAGCTCTGCGCGGCCGCGAGAAGCAAATGCGCGCGCCTCGTCCGCACGCAGGCCCAGCGTGGCGAAGGTGCCGGTCACACGACCGTAAATCTCCGCGGCTTCCGGCACGAGATTCAATTCCAGATAAGCATCCGCGATCTCTCTTTCGGCGAGGGCGGATTGATGCGGCATGCCGAGAAATTCATAACGCCGCCGCGAACGTTCGAGATAGTCGAGCGCCTGATCGTAACGGCCGCGCAACAAGGCAAAGTTGCCGATGTTTCCCTCGATTTCGGCCTGCGTCACCGGCACACCCGCACGTTCCGCGAGCTCAACTGCCTCTTCATACAACGCCGCCGCGGACGAGAACTTGTGCAGCACCGCGTGAGTGTTGGCGAGACAGTTATTGATCGTCGCGAGTTGTTTCTCATGGTTGACGGCGATGAAGCGATCGCGCGCGGAGGTATGAAACTTCTCCGCTTCAAGATATTGATCGCGGCGGAAGTAAAGATTACCGATGTTGTGTTCGATCTTCCCGGTGGCCAGCAGATCGTCGTGTTCCAGGAAAACCTGACGCGCGCGCAGCGCACACACGATCGCTTCGTCATAAAGACCAAGCATTGCGAGGGCGATCACCTTGCTGACTTCGGTCGCCGCCGCGGCGTGAGGTTTATCGAGACCGAGAAACACCTGGCGCGCTTCGTCGAGCGTCGCGATCGCACCCGCCATGTCGCCTTTGATCAGCGCTTCGATGCCCTGCGTCCAATGACGAAGCGCATTTAGCTCGGGATTGGGTTGTCGCTGAGAGATCGTGCGCAGCGTGGCTGACGCAGCCAACGAGCGCTGCGGGTTGCTGCTCCAACCGTCGAGACAGATGTCTTTGAGAACGTGGGCGAGTTGTACGTCTAGCGCCGCGCGATGGTCCTGAAGCAGAGCGTTCCGTTCATCGTCATCAGCTTCGACCAGACGCGCTGCAAGTTCCGCACGGTCCATCTATCGATCACCAGTTATGGTCCGAGTTCGAGTTGTGGAATGTCTACCAACAAGCCGGGCAGATGCACAGAGATCTTGTAAGTTCCCGCGGGGACCGCGCCGAAGGAAAACTCGCAAAGCTCGTTCAAGCTCGTCGAAGCGGAAAAACTCTCGCTTTCGAGGTTTACCTTGCCGTTCTCGCAAGTTGCTCCGAGTATCTGACCCGCTACTTCGTTTTCCGGCGACACGCGCAGTTCAATATCAGCAGTTTCAGTCGAATAGATCAACTGTCTGCCGCCGCTTCTTTGCGAGCGCAGTCCAAACGCGGGCGCCGCAGTGAAGCTATCAAAACTCAACGACGCGACTACACGCCTCGCTAACGAAGGCTCGCGGCTAGGTGCGCGGCTGCGAAAAACTTTTCGCGCATCTTGCACAAAAGCTGTGGGCGGGTTTTCGATCGTGTCGGATCTCATCAGCCCGATCGTTTGCCGGATCTTCTCTAATTGACTCGAACAGTGTGAGCAGGTGGAGAGATGCTCCGATATTTCGCCGGAAGTTGTGGAGTTTTCGTCGGCCACGTCAACCAACGTTGTAAAGGGGATATGCGGTGAGAATATGCTCATAATGGTGTTCTACCCAGCGAAGGTGGGTTCTTTCAACCAATCAAACAGTGCCTCGCCACAACGGCAAAAATACCTCCAATTCACTGCTCCAGAAGTTGCAAAAGCTTTTTGAGACAGCGTGCCCGTGTCGGTCCGATGCTGCCTTCCGAAGTTCCGAATGCCGCCGCGATCTCCGAATAAGGCGCCGGCACAGGCCGATAGTAGAGCATGGTCAGGAGCTTTTGACAGCGCGGATCGAGGGCAGCGAGCGCCGTGCGTATCCGGTGTTGTTCCTCCAACCGCATCAGTGTTTCGTCCGGCAATGGCGCGGTGTCGACCACGGTTGCCAGCACCTCTTCGGCGGTGTGTCCCTCGTCCGTATTCGCTGTTTGCAGAGCGCGTTCTTTTGTCAACAGCCGCCATGTCTTACGACGGGCGGTGGTCACGAGCCACGCGTGGAGCCGGTCGGGCTCGTTGATTTCGTGCATCTTTTCAAACAGCGTCACAAACACTTGCTGAAAGACCTCGCCCGCCTGATCCTCGTTAAGACCAGCGCGTCGCGGGATCGCGTAAACCAGTCGCTGATAACGATCGATCAAGACGTTCCATGACGCCTCGTCGCCGTTTCGGCAGGCGATCAGCAACTCTTTGTCAGTGGGTTGCATGCAGATGATCGAATCGGGTCCACACCGCTGGTTATTGGAGCATAGAATCTAAGTGTATTTTCCGCAAACCTGACCGCACTGTGTTATCAGAGCGGTCGTTGCGGCGACCCTTGCAATTAAGCCGCCAAAGCTCACGAGTTCAACAAGAGGTTCGAGGATGGGTACACTCTGGCGCTCGGAGAGTAATGCTCTCCGTAGGGCAGCGCCTGAGCCCGCGTTCGTACGTTGCTCTGTGCGTGCGCGCCCATCCTCGTCCGGGGCCTCGGCCATGTTGCCTTGACAGCCGTGTGGCCCAGGGACTAGAGTTTGCGCTCACGAAAGCAGTTCTGTTCTTTGCACATTCAAATCGCAATTCAGTTCGGCGTCCGCATGACTGCCGAATTGAACCGTTGCAGGTGCCCATGAGGGTGACAAGGGAAGTTGGGTGAAATGCCCAGACGGTTCCCGCCACTGTGTACCGGCGATTGCGTAGCTTCCGTTGAAGGTCACTGATCTCGCGAGAGATTGGGAAGGCCGTGAAGCCAACGCGTTTGAGCCGGGAGTCAGGAAACCTTGCCTGCTGCAAACGGACGCGACCACCAACGCTCCGGGAAAGAGCAAGTGGCGTCAACGCAAGTTGGTTTGACCGGCTCTTTCAAAAGCCCGACCAACCAAAACGACAATTCATCGAGTTTTAGACGCCCTCGATCTTCCAACAGGAGATCGAGGGCGTTTTCTTTTTTGTTTCCGAGTGGGAGAAAAGGAGACGACCATGAAAAGACTTACGCGCGCGGTTTTTGTTTCGCTACTCATCACGGTTGCGATAGCTGGCGCGGTGCACGCGCAAACCGACAACAGCGGAACCATCAGCGGGCACGTTAAAGATCCGCAAAGCGCAAACGTGCCGGGCGCGACAGTCACGCTCTATGGACGCGATCGCAGCTTCAGCCTCATCACCTCGACCGATTCAGACGGCGCGTACAGTTTCAAACATCTCGCGCCGGGCGAATACCTGGTCGAAGCCGAAGCGAGCGGTTTTGCTGTGGCGCCCGCGCAAACGGTCGCGTTAACGCGTGGTCAAACCGCAACGCACGACATCGCTTTGCAGTTGTCAGGCGTGCGCAGCTCCGTCGTGGTCACTGCCTCAGACACACCGCAAACCGTCGACGAAGTCTCAAAGGCGTTGACCGTCGTCGACACGCAGGAGATCGAAGAGCGAAACGAATACGCGATTCCCGAATCACTGCGCACCGTTCCCGGCTTGCGCGTGCAGCAACTCGGTGGTCCAGGTTCATTCACGTCAATCAAAACGCGCGGCCTGCCAAGCGAAGACACCGCGGTGCTGATCGATGGCATCCGTTTTCGCGATCCCGCCTCAACGCAAGGCGACGCGTCAGGTTTTTTGGAAGACTTGATCGTTACTGACGTCAGCCGGCTCGAAGTGCTGCGCGGTTCGGGTTCGTCGTTGTATGGCTCGAACGCCGTTGGCGGCGTGGTCAACGTGGTGACCGACGAAGGCGGTGGTCAAATTCACGGCAACATTTTGGGTGAAGGCGGTAATCTCGGTCTGTTTCGCACGCGCGCTCAACTTGCCGGCGGCGTGAACAACAACCGCGTCGTCTACAGCGCCGGCTTTTCGTTTCTGAACGTCACACGCGGCCTCGACAATGAAGACGAGGCGCGCACAACCAGCGGCCAGGGACGAATCCTGTTTCGTCTCACTCCGACAGCCACGCTTTCGGGACGCATCTACACCGCAAACTCGCGTTTGCAGTTGAACAATAATCCGGAAGGCATCGGCATTCTTCCGCCTACCGGCATCATCGAAGCGATTCCATTATCTCGCGAGGAACAACGTCGATTCGAAGCGGGGGTGCCCGCGGATCAACTCAACATCGGCGCTGCCACTTTCGTTCCCGCTGCAAACGATCCCGACAGTTTGCGTAGAGCCAGTTTCTTCGACGGCGCCGTGATCTTCACGCAGCGTTTGACCGAGAGTTTCGGCTACACGATCAGCTACCAGGGTCTCGACACAAACCGCAGCTCGATCAATGGACCACTCGGCATCGGCTTTCAGCCTTTCGGCGGCGCCACGAGATCGGAGTTCGATGGGCGCATTCACACGCTCAATGCGCGCGTCGACATTCAGGCCGGTAACTTCAACTTCATTACCGGCGGTTACGAGTTTGAGAACGAGAGCTTCTCGAACCCTTCGTTTCAGGTGAATCCGGCTGACAACTCGGATGTTGATGTGTCGCAGAAGAGCCACGCGCTTTTCGTGCAGGACCAGTTGCGGCTCGTTGACGATCGTCTACAAATCTCCGGCGCGTTTCGCGCACAATTTTTCCGCTTGGACCAGCCGCGCTTCACGCCCGCGGCGTCGGCGCCGTACACGGGAATCACGTTTTCGTCACCGCCGGCGGCTTACACAGGCGACGGTTCGATCGCGTATACTTTCCGTTCTTCCGGCACAAAACTGCGCGGTCACGTCGGCAACGGTTATCGCGCGCCGTCGCTTTTTGAACGTTTCGGAACAGCGTTCGACAGCTTCTTCGGCTATTCCGTGTTTGGCGATCCGCGACTCGAGCCGGAACGTTCGCTCGGGTTTGACGCAGGCTTCGATCAGACGTTTTACGACAACAGAGTGCGCGTCTCGGCGACCTACTTCTACACGCACCTGCGCCAAATCATCCTCTTCGACTTTTCGGGCCTGATCGATTTCACGACCGATCCGTTTGGCCGTTTTGGCGGTTATCTGAACACCAACGGTGGCATCGCGCGCGGCGCCGAAGTCGAACTGCGAGCGACTCCTACGAGAACGTTGAATCTCACTGCCGCCTACACGTACACGAAAGCACAACAGCGCACGCCGCAAGTGCCGGGCACGATTCGTTCGCTAATCATTCCCGATCATCAATTCTCGTTGGTCGCCACACAGCGCATTGGCCGGCGGCTGTTGGTTAACTTCGATTTCTCGGCGTCGAGTAATTATCTCGGCGCGGTCTTCGATCCCGGAACTTTCACGAGCCGTGGGTATCGCTTCAAAGGTCTCGCCAAAGCCGATCTCGGCGCGAGTTATACGTTGCCGCTCGGCGATGACAGGCGGCAACTGCGCTTCTTTGGCTACGTCGACAATATCTTTGACCGCGACTATTTCGAGAGCGGCTTTCGCACGCCGGGCCGCACCGGCCGCGCCGGCGCGAGCTTCATCTTTTGACAGGATTGGCAGCTTGAGTTTTATTGGCTCGCGCAAAGGCGTCGATCTCGGCGATCTCTGCGTCGCTCAAGCGGAATGTTCCGGCGCCGATGATTCCCTCGACCTGTTCCGGTCGTCTGCCGCCGACAATCGCACCCGTCACAGCGGATAAACGTAACGTCCACGCGATCGCGACTTCGCCCGCGGACCGACCATGACGCGAACCGATGTCTCGCAACAGCTCCGCGAGTTCGAGATTTCGTGAAAGACGCGGCTCCTGGAAGTCTTCACTCTTCGAACGCCAATCGTCTTCCGGAAAGGCGGCGATGCGTTCGCGCGTCATTCGTCCGCTGAGCAAGCCGGACATCATCGGCGAATAAACAATCACGCCGATGTTGTTGGCTTCGCAGAAAGGCAGGACCTCGTCTTCGACTTCGGGATGGATCAATGAGTACGGCGGTTGAAGACTGTCGATTGGTGCGATTGCCTGCGCGCGTTTCATCTGCGCGACGTCGAAGTTTGAAACGCCGATGTAGCGAACCTTCCCTTCTCGCTTCAACTCGGCGAGCGTGGTCCAACCCTCTTCGATCTCGGGATCTGGATCGGGCCAGTGAATCTGATAAAGATCGATCGCCTCAACTCGCAACCGCTTGAGACTTTCTTCAACTTCTTTCCTGATCGAATCTCGCTTCAGGCTGTGGGTAATGTTGCCTTCGCCGTCCCAGACCAACGAGCACTTCGTAAAGATGTACGGCCGTTCAGAAAGTCCTTCGACAGCCTTAGCCACGATCTCTTCTGAGTGGCCGAGGCCATACACCGCTGCCGTGTCGATCCAGTTCATGCCGAGATCGAGCGCGCGGCGAATCGCGGCGATAGACTCCGTATCATCCTGGTTGCCCCAACCAAACACCCAACCACCACCGCCAACCGCCCAACTCCCAAAACCGATTGGAGTGATAAATAGATCCGAGTTACCAAGACGTTTTGTCTGCATTCCTACTCCTTATTCCCGTTGACACCGTTTTTTCCTGAGACTACCATTCTGACTCCTCCCATAACTTCTCAACACTCAACCGGCAGGAGGTAAAAACCATGATCCGTTCAAACTCTAAACGACTCACTCGTAAGCTTCTCACCGTCAGCTTTTTTCTTCTGGCAGTCGCGGCTTTGCTCATAAGTCCGGCACCGAGAACAGTTCGGGCCGAACCTTGTACCGATTGCTATACGCAATACAATCAGTGCATTTCATTTTGCAACCCGGCGCACGACAACTATCAAAATTGCATGCTTATGTGTGAGTTTGACCGAACCTGGTGTCTCTTCTATTGCGACCCTGAGTAGAGCTTAACGCCGCATAACTCCTAAACGACGCGGTGGTGTTTAGCTCAAACATCGACTGAACTACAATACACGGATTATGGCATAGCACCTTTCGGAGTGCTTTGTTGACCTGCGCCGTCGAGGTCTTAGTTTTTTCAGTGGGTGGGCTGCCACATTTTCCATGGTTCCTGTTTCGATACTTGATCTGGTGCCGGTCGTGCTGGGGGAGACGCCGCGGGAGGCGTTGCGCAAGAGTCTTGATCTGGTGCAACAGGCGGAGAGGTTCGGGTACACGCGCTACTGGGTTGCCGAACATCACAATATGACCGGAATTGCCAGTGCGGCGACTTCGGTGGTGATTGGTTATCTCGCGGGCGGGACGTCGACGATTCGCGTCGGCTCGGGTGGCATCATGCTGCCGAATCATTCGCCGCTCGTGATTGCGGAACAGTTCGGCACACTCGAGTCGCTGTATCCGGGTCGTATTGAT
>DASUPR010000132.1:0-12098 GCA_036281015.1 Pyrinomonadaceae bacterium | reverse complement strand
GCAGTCGCAAATCCAGCGCGTGATCGAGGGATACATTCAGAGTTACGAACAGGAAAAACGTTACATTCACGAGCAGGGACACACGGTTTGGGTGCAGTGGCACGTGTCGCTGTTGAAAGATTCCGAGAGCGGTTCGAAGCGTTTGTTCTTCCAGGTGCAGGACATCACCGATCGCAAACTCGCGGAAGAAAAACTCACGCTCGACACGTTGACCGGCCTGCCGAATCGCGCGCGGTTCTTCGATCTGATGAAACTGCGCGTCGCTCGCAAACCCGCGAACAAACAAACGCAATGCGCCGTGCTCATGCTCGACGTCGATCGTTTCAAGCTCGTAAACGACAGTCTCGGCAGCGCGAGTGCCGATCAGTTGTTGATTCAGATCGCGCACCGCGTGAAAACGTGCCTGCGGCAGAACGATGTGCTGGCGCGTGTCGGCGGCGATGAGTTTGCAGTGTTGCTCGACGACGTGTCGGGTGAAGAAGAGGCGTCGTCAGTCGCGACGCGCATTCAACAGGCGCTCGCCATTTCGTTCAACCTGTTGGGCCAGGAAGTCTACACCACGATGAGCATCGGCATCGCGCTCGGTGCGGACCACGCCGACGGCGTTTCCGACATGTTGCGCGACGCCGAAACAGCGATGCACCGCGCCAAAACACGCGGTAAAGCACGTTACGAGATCTTCGGTCACGACATGCACGGCGAACTGATGAGCCGTTTGAAAATGGAAACGGATCTGCGCCGCGCGTGCGAAAGAGACGAACTGTTCGTCGACTATCAACCGATCGTGTCGCTGCGAAACCGCACGCTGATCGGCTTCGAGGCGCTCGTGCGCTGGCGCCATCCGGAGTGCGGTCTCATACCGCCGAAAGAATTTATCCCAGTCGCCGAAGAGATGGGCTTGATCCTGAACATCGGCCAGACTGTGCTGCACTCAGCGTGTCGTCAGGCGCACGAGTGGCTGGAATCGTATCCGTGCTCACCCCCCTTGTTCGTCAGCGTCAACTTGTCAGTGAAGCAGTTCAACGAGCCGGGACTGGTTGAGAACATCGCGCAGTTGCTCGAAGAGTCGGGTCTGCCGCCGCGTTGTCTCAAGCTGGAGATCACCGAGTCGGTGTTCAGCGACAACATCGAAGCCGCGGTGAAGCTGTTGACGCAGTTGCGCAATCTCGGAGTGCAGTTGAGCATCGACGATTTCGGTACCGGTTATTCAAGCCTGAGTTACCTGCAACGCTTTCCGATCGACACTTTGAAAATCGATCGTTCATTCGTGACGCAGATGATGGAGAATGAAGAGAACCTCGCGATCGTTCGCACGATCGTAGCGTTGGCCCAGAATCTCGGGATGGACGTCGTTGCGGAAGGTGTCGAGACTGAAGATCAGTTGCGCTTGTTGCGGAAGCTGGAATGCGAAAACGGGCAGGGGTTTTTGTTCTCGACCCCGATCGGCGGCCGGCAGCTCGATCAGTTTATTGCGGATTGCAATGTCGAGCCGCAACTGATCGAAGCGCCCACCGCGCTGGTTGCTTAAAGAGCTACTTTGTAAAGATCGCGCCCGGCGTCTTTCACGACCAGCGTGTCGGGTTGTGAGTTCAGCGCCTCGAGATCGAGCGTGCGGTGGTCCAGGTAGCCAAGGTTGACCCGCCTGCAAGTTTCTTCGTCAAGACCGGTAGCCATCGTGATGCGGTAACGCGGGACGACACGTCCGTGCTCGTCGGTGCGGCCGGCGTAAGCGACGTGCGCGAGGTGCGCCGCGATGCAGAGGTTTTCACGCAGTTCTTGTGAAGCACCGAGCATGTCGCGCACGCTTTCGAGCGGCGCATAGCCGTACTTTTCGATCAACGCACCGTGCGTCTCGGAAAGCTTTGTCAGGTGCGGCGCGTAGATGATCAGTTCGCCGCCGTCTTCGACAATCGCGCCGAGTTTGTAGCTCGCTTTTCCTCCAACCCACATCTCGTCGTAATGCGGATCGAGTAGTGCGACCACGGTTTTGTATTTGCGGCCCGTGTAGCGGATGTGTACGCGCCTGCTGACGTCGGCCGCGCGTCGAAATGCTTCACGGATCTCGCCGCCGAACAATGCGTAGGTTATCAACTCTCCGTTTGCTTCGCGCGAGACGACCGAATTGATCGAGATCACGGGCGCGGCGATCAGGTCCGCGGCGGCTTCGATGAGCTTGCGCGTTGGCGTTTCAATTTCGCCGATGATGTTGTCGATGCCCGCGAGCGCGGCGAGCCAGTGAGTCGTGTGCGTCAACTCGGGACCTGCAACGCCGGGAAAGAAATACTTCGCGCCGCCCGCGAAACCTGCGACTTCGTGCGGCACGGTCGCGCCGAAAACCACGACCGCGTCGTAAACGCCCGGCGCGAGTAACTTGTTGACGCTCACCGGAACCGCTTGTTCGATCAATCCGCCCGTAAGCTCGCGTACCATGTCCGCGCTCAACTCGCCGAGCGTGATCAGTGCTTCCGGTTCGTCCCAACGATGATCGAAGAGTTGGCCTTCGAAATCAGCAACACCGATCTTGGCAAGCTTCTGCTCCTGAGACATCGGCGGATGTGTGCCTTGCGCAACCAGCACGTCGAGCGCCGCCACACCGCGGCGTGCAAGAAACTCCGCCGCAATCGGAAACAGAAGATCCGTGTTGTCGTCGCGTGTCTTGTCCGGAATGATCGCGAGCACACGCTCGCCCGCCTTGATGCTATCGAGCGCTTCCCTGACTTTGCCGGCGAGAATTGTTGGACTTAGAATCGTCAAACTTTGAGCTCAATCCTGAATACATTCAAACTACACGAACGCGTCGCGTTAGTCACCGGAGCATCAACCGGACTCGGCCGCTTGGGCAATGAGCGGCTGGCTGGGGCGTTGAACTGTCATCACAGCGCACGAATCAACGCCGAAGGCGTTCGCCAATTCCAGCCCATCAGGGTTGCTTCAACCCTGGGTCAACGTGTTTCTAAGGAAGCAACGCTGAAGGCGTTGGCGAAGCATCGAGCGTCTATTCGCCAACGCTTTCAGCGTTAGGTCTTGACGGGTTTAATCATTCCCAGGGTTGAAGCAACCCTGGGCTAGAACTAGCCAACGCCTTCGGCGTTGTTACTCACCGTCTAGCCAACGCCTTCGGCGTTGTTACTCACCGTTCTAGCGAACGCCTTCGGCGTTGTTGCTCGCAGTTCTTCCGTTTCCGTTGAGAAAGTCCTCGCGCAGGGGCGAGAAGATGTCGATCAGCACGACCTCTTCGTCCATCATCGTCGCGCCGTGCCAGCAGTGAGAGGGGAAATGAAGGACGTCGCCCGCGGAGGCGATGCGCTCTTTGCCTTCGATGAAGAAGCGCACGCGCCCGCGCTCGACGATCGTCATCTGTTCGTGCGGGTGATCGTGCTCGGGAGTGACCAGAAACGGTTTGAAGCGAAAGCGGCAGATCATCATGCGGTCGCCCACCAGCATCTGGCGCTCGATGCCTTCAGCCATCTGCTCCACCGGAATCGTCGACCAATTCAAATGCTGCGCGACACCAAGCCCGGCGCCGTTTCCATTCGCGTTGTCGTCTGCGACAGTGCTAGACATTTCTGGTCCTCTACTTTTTGTCACTAACGGCCTCGAGACCCGATCCACCCGCGGCGTATTCCGGTTGCACGTTCACGACACCATACAAACGATCCTCACCTTCGCGTATCGCCGCCATCATCCACAGAAAATTGATCTGCCCGCCGGGCGCGGCGACGTTCGGGTGATAACCCTGCGGCATCAACACGCAATCTCCCTCGCGCACGACCTGCACGAGCTCGGGTTTGTTTGGATCGGTGTAGACAAACTGCACGCCGAACGAAGGCGCCGGCATGTCGATGAACAGGTAGGCTTCCTCGAGTAGTTTCGAATGCTCGTGCGGCGGCCACGAGGTCCAATTGCCGGGCGTTGAAAACGTCACACCGGCCATGATCCGGCCCGCCTGCACGTTCGCGCCGATCAGCACGTTGAGATCTCTTTCGGCGGGCGGCTTGCCCGCAATCAGATGCAACCGCGGGTTCTCGCGCACGTCTTTGTACGACACAAACTGCGTTGGATAACGCTTCGCCACGGGCGCGGAAACTTCCGCGAAATCGCATCCAGCTTCGCCGTTTGGTTCAACTTTGATCTGCGAGTCGCGGGGAACATAAACCGCATCGTACTGGCCCAGTTGAAACGATTCACCATCGGCGGTGACGTTCGCGCTACCCTTCAAACAGATCAGCCCAGTCTCGTGATCGCTATTCGCAAACTCAAGCGCCGGATCGCCTGCGTTGAGCGTGATGCGCCCGTAGTGCAAAAAGCGCGCTGCTGTGTCCCCGGGCGCCACCGCCGTCCGGCGTCCATGCCCCTCATGCGTGCGAGGCACGAAACACGTTTCCGGCGTAATTGGATTTTGTTTTATTTCGGGCTGCATTTATTTTCCTCAACGCACCGACAAGCTAATCTTGAATTTCAGCGGCTGTCCCGGCTTCACCTCAAAAGAAGTTTGCGAGCTAAACTCGAGATGCAGCGGAATCGCACCGTGCACGCCTTTTCCCAGCGGGCCATCGCCCGTCGCCTTGATCGAAGTGAAGAACAGGAACGTTGCGTCTGCCCTTACTTCCAACCTTCCACGCGGCGAAAAGAAAATATCAGTACGGGTTCCCTTTTTGTAGTCCGTGGAAAACTGATCGTACGACGACGGCACGACCAGCTTCCACAAACGAATCGGAACCGGCCCGGTCGAGCTCAACACTTCTTCTCTGACCAGCGTGTCGCCTTCAATGCGCCAGGTCACTTCTGAAACGAGACCGACATCTTCCAGGTGCCCCGACTTCGTCCCAACGACAGCCCATCTGTTCCAACGAACACGCAAGCTGCGACCGTCCGCTGCAGGCTCAATCGAATCGGCGCCGTCCGTTGCAACCACCACACGCTTATCACCGAGCTCAATGTGAGGCGTCAACACCGGATAGATCTGTTCAACCGGCGCGGCGAATCCCGCCAAACCGTACGGCGCGGGCAAATAATCCGACATCCCCGGCTTTGGTCCAGTCGTGATCGGCAACGCAAACCGCAACGCCCCCAGACGCACCACCCAAACACCTGCTACTCGTTCCCTCGTGCGACGAAAGAACTCAAACCGCGCGACCTGCGGCAACACCGGCACGATCGGAAACGACGCAATGCCTTCCTTCTCCAGCGCGTTCATAATCGGCGTGTGCGAGTTCGCCACTTTACCGAAAAAGCCCGTCGTCTGTTGCCACTCGCGCTCGCGCGAAATGTACGCATAGTTCCCGCGGCCAAACGCAAAGATCGAAAGCAGGTGCGTGTCGGTGCGATAGTCGTGCCGCAAATAATTCCACGCCTGGTAATACAACGCCGCGAGGTCCGCCAGCCGCGCCGGTCGAAACTCCGCGTGCTTCGCCAAAAAGCCGACGATCTCGGGCGTGTCGAGATAACTGACCACGCCCTGACTGCGCCCCCAGTTATAACCGTAACCGTCTTCCGAAACGATGTCCCACCACAAACGCATCTGCGTCTTCAACGAAGGCCGCAGCTTTTCCAGAATATCTTTCCGTCCGGCAATCTCCGCCGCTTCCCAAACGTAACGCGCGTACTCATTCGAATAACGATCGAAACGGCCCGTCGGCGGCGCATCATCCGCGTAGAGATGGCCTTCGAGAAACTGCACTGCCGCGCGATCGATCAAACGGTCGAGAAACTCACGATCCTTCGAGATGCCAAGCTCGTAACCAACACTCGCAATGCGCGCCGCAACGCCGAGATAATTCTCCGGCAGATTGATCACGCGATTCGTTTTCGGATCGTAAAAACGTTCCGGGTTGAGCAGCGACAGCCACGCCTTTTGCTCGCCGGGCGAAAGGCTCTGCCACAACGGGTTCGTCTTTAAGTCACGTCCGAAATGACGCAGCGCGAGCGCGGCATAGAGTTGCGAAAAAGCTTTGCTCCCGGCGCGCGATTCAATCAACCCCATCTGGCCCACCCAGTGCGCCAAATCGCGTCCCGCAAGTTCTCGCTGTCCCGTAGATTCCGCATACGCAGCCAGCGAACGCATAAACGTGCCCCACGAGAATTCACCCGTCGTGGGCACACCCAAGACGCGCTCCGGTGGCGGATCGAGCGACTTGATCGCCGCGAGATGCACCGCAAGCTCTTTGCCGAGAAACGTGTTTACGTCTTCGCGCAGAGTCGCGGTCGAAACTGTGTTTGCCTGCGCTGTGACTGTTAGTGTGCTGAGCAGCACAACACAGATTGCACGTATCATTTTTTAGAACGTCAACTTCAAACCGAACTGAATATTCCGCGGCGGTCCCGACGTCGAGATCTGCCCAAACGCACCGGCGTTCAGATTGCTTTCCAGGTCACGGAAATTCGTGCGGTTGAAAGCATTGAATATGTCCGCCTGAAATTGCAACTTAAACCGCTCGGTCAACCCAAAACGGCGCCGCAGCGAAAAGTCCCACGTTTGCGCGCCCGGACCCAACAACGTTCCCACGCCGCACGTTCCGCGGCGCGTGTCCGGCGCTGCCGCAAACGCGTCTCGCCTGGCCCAACTCCTCGGCCCACGCTCGCCCTCGGGGAAGAGTGTGTCTTCGCTGACACAATCCGCGCGGCGATTACCAAGCGCCGAACCAATCGTTCCGGTGCCGGTCGCCGTGACCGTCAGATAAGGCCCTGACTGAAGACGCGTGATGCCGCTGATTTCATAACCGTGCAGCAACGCTCTCGTGAAGCCGCGTGTCCGGCTGAACATGTTCAGCGTGTAGGTGTACGTCAGTGCAAACACGTGCCGGCGATCGAAAGTCGCTGGTCCATAGTTGAATTTTCGGTTGAACGCATCTTCGGGATTGTCGTTGAAGCCGCTGGCGTCCGTCAGCACCTTGGACCAAGTGTACGACGTGGTCATCAACAGATCGCCCTTACGCTTCGCGGCGTAGAGCTGCATGCCGTGGTAATTCGACGTGGCGTCACTCAGCCGCATCCTGATCGCGGTGTAGCCTTTGAACGGCCGAATGGCATTGACGTTGACGTTTGGACCAGCGAGATTTGCGCGGATCTGATCGAACGTTGGCTGATTGATGTCCGGCTGGCGAATCAGATGCCGGCCGAGGTTCCCAACGTAGGCTGCTTCGGCGAAGATGCCGTACGGCAGTTCCCTTTGCACGCTTAGGCTGTAGCTCATCGTGTAAGGCGTGTCGAGCTCGGGATTGATGGCATTGATCTGCGCGAACGGCGCGGCTGTGGTCGAGCCGCCGGTGATGTTCGAAAGGTTTGCGTTCTGGAATTGAGCGCTGGTCGCGTACGGCGGATTGCTGAGCGACGGAAAGATCAAGTTGCCCTCGATGCGATCGTAGTACATGCCAAAGCCGCCGCGGAACGACGTCTTGTTGTCGTCGAACGGCGAATAAGCGAATCCAACGCGCGGCATGATGTAGTGATGACCTTCATAGAGACCACGCGGCGCGCCGGCCGGCACAGCAAGCACTGTCGCGCTGTCGCCATTGGGCACACGGCCCAACTCTTCCGCCGGCACTCCATTGCCCGCACGAACGAGACCGTTGAAGCGATTGCCGCCTTTAGTCGTGTCGATGTTTCCGTTCGCGAGAATCGTCACGGCCTGCGCCGGATTGTAAAGCGCCGGATCGAAGTTCGCGAGATTGTTCGCCTGCGTGTAGATCGGTACACCATACTGGTAACGCATACCGAGCTCGAGACTCAGCTTGCGATTAACTTTCCAACTGTCCGCGATAAAAGCTTCGGTTTGCGTGAAGCGGAAAAAGCCGACGGGATCGAGCGCTTGCTCGCTGTACGTGCGGAAGTTTCCGAGTAACGCATCGGCGAACGAATTGTTGGTAGTTCGGGTGTTACCGCCGGTGCTGAAATCGACCTGGCCCGCGTAAGTGGTGCGTGCGTTTTGATCGATGCGGTTACGCGTCACACTCACACCGGTCTTGAAAGTGTGATTCCCGCGCACCAGCGTGACGGTGTCACTAACGTTGATATCAGTCGTTGGCGAAACCAGCGATCGTGCCGCGCCGAAGAAACTCGCGAAGCCGTTGACCGTGGTATCGGGAATCGAGTTCTCAAAACGCCCGCCGCCTGTGAACAGTTGTTGAAACTGAAATCCGTACGTTTCGCGTTCCCACAGATCGCCGGCCGGTGGAATTCGTTGGGCCACTATCGCGCCGGTTGCTTTCGCTTCGTTGATGAACGTCGGCGTCACCATCCACGTGTGCGAAATCTGGATCGACGTGCCCGGACGCCTGCGCAAACTGGGAATTGTCGGCAACTGCGTGTTGATGAACGTGCCGAACGGATCGATCAATTCGTTCTTGTCGTGAATGTAACGGCCGTAGATGTTGTGCTTTGAGTTGATGCGATAGTCGATACGCAACAGGTCTTCGCGATAGTCGAGCGGGTTCGGCTGTTGAAACGTTACGTTATTGCCGACCGGGTTGTTGTTGAATGCCGCGGCGAGACCGATCGCAGTTCGATAAACGTTGGCGATAGCAAGACCGTCGGTGGTGATGCGATTCGTGGGAATGATGTTTCGCAGCGCCACGTTGTTGCCGCCAAAGCAGCCGGTGCGAATGGCTTGCGTGGTGACGACACCTTGTGCATTGACTACCGGCGCGACGCAGGTGTTGGCAGCGTTGTTTGGATCGCGAAGCACGCCGTCGTCGACTGTTCCGACCACGCCGTCAAAGCCGCGCAGCCGCCGCGAAAAATCGCCATTGAGCTCTACGAGAGTCGGTACGGTTCGGAGTTGCGCGCTCGAGAGACGCCGGATGTATTTCCACTCCTGCCCGCCGAAGAAGAACAGTTTGTCTTTGAAAATCGGACCACCAAAACTGTAGCCGAAATTGTTGAAGCGCAACGGGGGCCGCACGGGCGCGAAGAACGAGCGCGCATCGAGTTTGTCGTTGCGGATGAATTCAAACGCGCTGCCGTGAAAGTCGTTGCCGCCGCTGCGCGTGACGAGACTGACCTGCGCGCCTGAGTTGCGGCCGTACTCGGCGGAGAAGTTTGACGTCTGAATTTTTACTTCCTGAATGTAATCGATGCCGACGTTGTTGACCTGGCTCGCGTTGCTGCCCGATTGCAGGTTGAAGCCGCCATCTACTGTGACGTTGTTTGTCTGGCCACGATTGCCGTTGATCGACTGGTTGTTCGTTGCGAGACTCGTCGTCAACTCCAATTGATCGTCGTTGAGCAGCGAGACGCCGGGAACGAGCGACAAAAGCTGGATGTAGTTGCGGCCGTTGAGCGCGAGGTTCTGCACCTGCTGTCGATCGATCAGACGCGAAACTTCGCCGGAAGTCGTGTTCACCGTTTCACCGCCGGCAGCGACAATCTCGACCGTTTCCGAAATATCGCCGGCTTCGAGTTTGATATCGACCGTTAGGCGTGCGTCAGCAGTGACGTTCTGACCGGAGACCAGCGCCTTCTTGTAGCCCTTCTGCTCGGCTTCGATCGTGTAGGTGCCGACGGGCAGGTTGGTCACAGCGTAGAAGCCGTTGTCGTCACTGGTCACGCTGCGTTCGGAGTTCGTCGCACTGTTGATGACCTTGACGGTTGCGTTTGGAACACTGGCTCCATTTGCATCCTGGACCGTGCCGGAGATGCGTCCCACGACCGTTTGCGCGTGCGCGCTCGAGAAAGCGACGAGCGCAAACAACAACACGCCGCAAATCTGAACCAGGGATTGACGGGTATTTCCGGTACTTCGCATCGATCTGACACCTCCAATATTGTCGATTTCGATTGCCGATTTTCGATTGTGGAAAACATTGCCGCTGCCTATTGTCGAACCGCTTCCAAATCGGCAATCGACAATCAAAAATCGACAATGTCTTAGGCCACCATGGGCGCGGCGAATGCGGGCGCGGCTACGAGAGCGACGGCGCCACGCAAACGCGGGTGTTCTTCCGCTGGTACGATGTGAATCTCAGTTGTGCCACCAAAGTCGGTCAGCGTGCGCTCGCGTACTGCGCCGCGCACGATGGGTTCGATCAGGCTCCACGCTGTTGTGATTTCGCCGCCGATGTAGATTCGCGCCGGATCGAGTGAGTTGATGATCGACGCGAGACCGAGCCCGAGATAGCGCGCTGTTGAATTGAGCGCCGCGAGTGCTTTCGCGTCGCCCGCACGGGCGCGTGCAATCAAGTCTTCAACAGTGAACGTCGCGGTTTCAGCGTCGCGCGGACGCGCGTCTGCAAGGTCGTGACCGAAGTAACGCGACAACGTCGCGAGATTTGAAACATACGCTTCCCAGCAGCCAGTCGCGCCGCACGAACATCGTGGTCCATCGATGCTCAACGGCACGTGACCAAACTCGCCGGCCGTGTTGTGACGCCCGCGCAGCAGTTCGCCATTCACGACAATGCCAGTGCCGACGCCGTCGGAAATACTCACGAACACGGAATTCGCGGAGGCGGCCACTTCACTGCGTGTGGTCCATAGTTGGGCCAAGGCGCACGCCTTGCCGGAGTTTTCGATCTGGACCGGAATTCCGAGCGCCGCCGCGAGCGGATCGCGCAAACTCACGTCGCGCCAGCCAAGCGTCGGCGCGTGTAACACACGGCCGAGCGCGAGATCGACCATGCCCGGCACAACCACGCCGACACCGGCGCACGAGCCAATCTCCTTGTCCGCCAGGGTTTGGTTGATCCGGCGCGTTAATTCCTGCGTCAGCACGTTCACGTCTTTGTTTGTCTGGAAACTGCTGACGACGCCGAGCTGTTTGCCCATCAGGTCGGTGACGAGGATGTAAGTGCGTGACGCGCGAATGTCGACGCCGACGACGCAACGTTGGCGCGAGTCGATGTAAAGGAACGTCGGGCGGCGGCCGCGGCCGACGGCTTCGCCAACGGCGCCTTCAAAAATGAGCGACTCGCTTAGCAGTTCGCTGACCAGCAGGCTCGCGACTCCGCGCCGCACGTTCATCAGGCGCGCGAGGTCGGCGCGAGAGATTGGCTGGTGCGTGCGAATCAGGTTGAGTGCGATTTGGCGGTTGATTTCGCGGCTGGTGCCACGGCGTGCGACTTTGAAATCGTGTGGGTTGATCTTGCGCATTAGGAAATTGTTCGTTCTTAGGACTTAATTACCAACCCCTTTCGAAATGGAGGAAAGGGCGTTATAAAGCTGCAGCGGGAATTTGTCTAAACGCGGAACATATACTCTCGACTTCAGACGCTGTCAAGACTTTTTCTGTTTTTAACCACAGATCAGCCGGATTTTGGGCGGCGCTTCAGGCTGGCGGCGATGGCGGCTTCGGCCAACGGAGCCATTACTTTGTAGCCGGCCGCGTTGGGGTGAAGACCGTCGTCGCTCAGCTCGGTTTTCAGGAAGCCTTTGTCGTCGACGGTGGCTGAGAAGTAGTCGAGATAGACGTGACCGTGCTGCTTTGCAAACGCCTGAATCCACTTGTTCAGAGCGAGGACCTTTTCCGGCGGGCGACGGACCGTTTGCGTTATGGGCTTGCCGTCGCGCAGCTCGTAATCGCTGACGGGAAGCACTGAGGCGAGCACCACGCGGATGCCGTTGGCTTTGGCGAGGTCGGCCATCGATCTGAGGTTGTCTTGGATCATCTCGAGTGTCATCGGGCCGGTGTTGCCGGCGATGTCGTTTGTGCCGGCGAGTATGATGACGACCTTTGGTTTGAGCGCGAGAACGTCCGGGCGGAGGCGAATCAACATTTGCGGTGTTGTCTGGCCGCTGATGCCGCGATTGATGTAAGGCTTGCCGGGAAAGAAGCCGCCGTAAACGGGATCGTCCCACGAGTCGGTGATCGAGTCGCCCATGAAGACGACGCGCTGTTCGTTCTTTTCGGGTGGCGCGACTTGCTTATTAGCTTCGCTGTAGCGGGCGAGGTTGGGCCAGTCGTTCCTGCAGTCGTTGACCAAGCTTTGGCCAGGTGCTGAGGCAAGGGATAAAAACAGGGCAAAGCCAAATACGATTGTGCGGAACATAGGTTCTCCTAAGCGCGTGTCCGCCAGCGATCGATCGCCACGGCGACGACGATGATCGCGCCGATGATGATCTCCTGGATGTAGTTGGGCCAACCGATCTGCTGGCAGCCGTTTCGT
>DASUPR010000131.1:0-4572 GCA_036281015.1 Pyrinomonadaceae bacterium | reverse complement strand
AAGTCGGAGCTTGCGAAGGTGTCGGCGTGTCGGTGCCGGGCATGGTTGATCCCGCGAAAGGCCGTGTCGTGCACGCGCCCACGCTTGGCTGGCGTGATGTCAATTTACGCGATCCGCTCGCGGTTGCTCTGGGAATCCCGGTCCAGATCGAGAACTCCGGTAAAGCGTGTGCGCTGGCCCAGGTGTGGGCCACACGCAGCGACGTCATAGGTTCCGGAAATTCCGTCTTTGTGAGCGTCTCGGACGGTGTGGGTGTGGGAGTTGTTGTGAATGGTGAAGTGCTTCGCGGGCGTCACAATACGGCGGGCGAGTTTGGCCACGTGCCTTTGAGCATCGATGGACCAAAGTGTTCATGCGGCGCGACGGGTTGCTGGGAAGCTTACGTCTCAAACCTGGCAACGCTATCACGCTACTTCGGCCGTGACTTGTCTGAACCACGACCGCGTGATTCTGAAACCGCAACCTTCTCATTAGAAGACTTGATCGCGCGTGCCCGTGCAGGCGATGCGAAAGCAGTTGCGGTGATCAATTCCACTGCACGTTACCTCGGGCTGGGTTTAGCTTCGATTGTCAACGCGCTCGATCCGGCGCGCATTTACATCGGCGGCGAGATAACCACAGCCTGGAGCTTGATCGAACCGATCGTGCGCAGCGCTTTGCGCGAGCGAACGTTGACTGAATTTGGCGGCGCAACTGACATTCACGTTGTGCCTGCCGAGGACCACCCGCGCCTGCGCGGCGCGGTTGCGCTCGTTGCTGCTCCGGCGTTCGCGGCTCCGATGGTTGCATAACAAGATTTACAAGCCTGTCTCAAAAGGCTGAGGAGTTTTAATGAACCCCATCACACTTGAAACCTGCTTCGTGCCAAAGACGCACTAAGGAAAAGGACGCCGCACGGCAGTCGCGCCGGGCCGCACCGCCGCGCGTTACTTGCACTACGGGCGCATCACGCTCGCTGCCGGCGATGCACCGGTTAAGTTCAACAACAACGATCACGAAGTCGGACTGATTTGTCTCAACGGCAAAGCAACTGTAAACGCAAACGGTGAAACTTTCGAACTGGATCGTTACGACGCGGTTTACGTCCCACGTGATTCGGAGATCGAAGTTGAAGCGAGTGGTCCAAACGGATGCGACCTGGCAGAGGTTTCAGCGCCGGTCGAGAAACGTTACCCGCTGAAGTTTGTCTCGTATAACGAAGTGCGCCAGAACCCTCGGCTTCACTTGATCGCCGGCAAGCCGCCCGCAGAAAGAGATTTGAACGTGCTCATCGGCGCGAACGTCGAGGCCGGCAGGATCATGGCGGGTGTGACTTTTTCGACGCCCGGCAACTGGACGTCATGGCCTCCTCACGAGCATTCAAAACTACTCGAAGAGGCTTACCTTTTCATCGACATGCCTGCGCCCGCCTTTGGAGTGCAGTTTGTCTACACCGATCCGCAAACCCCCGAGTGCGGTTTATCGAATGGTGGATTGGTACAAAGAGTATGCGTCGAAATTCGGCGCGGTCCTGAATAACAATCCGAGTCCGGGCAACATCGCGGGCGGGCTGCTGAACATCACTATCAAGTCTTTAGGAGCAGTGGCGAAGGCTGGGTCGACACGCGTCGAAGGCGTCCTTGAATATGCAGAGACTTCGAAGCATCGCGGTCTCAATCTAATGCAAGGTCCGGGGTACGATCAGGAGTCAACACCCGGGCTCGTTGCAGCGGGCGCGACTGTCGTTGTATTCACCACCGGCCGCGGCACTACGATCGGCAACGCGATTGCACCCGTTATCAAACTCGCCTCGAACACACCAATCTTCGAACGCATGCGAAACGATCTCGATCTTTCTGCGGACGGCGTGATCGACGGAACTGAAACGATTGATGAAGTCGGGCAGCGCGTGTTTGAAGAGATTTGCCGAGTAGCCGGCGGCGTGCAAGCGAAGGCCGAAGAGCACAAGCACCGTGAGTTTCAATTCTGGGCGGAGCAGACCGTCTCGCTATAGACAGGATTTACAAGATTTTTCATGATTTACAGGATAACTACGCTACTAAAGCCTCGGGCTGGGTTTCTATGTTGTAACTCGCAATAAACTCGTCCAACTGCCGTTTGCCCAGCGGCGTCGAGAAAAGGAATCCCTGCCCGTTCTCGCACTCCAACTTGCGCAGCAGCGATAACTGATCTTCCGTCTCCACACCTTCCGCAACGACATCCATTCCGAGATTTTGCGCGAGTGCGACAATCGTGCGAACGATCGCGAGGTTCTCTTCATTCTCCATCATCTGCGTCACGAACGAGCGATCGATCTTCAGAGTGTCGATCGGGAAACGCTGGAGGTAGCTCAAGCTGGAGTATCCAGTGCCGAAATCGTCGATACTCAACTGCACGCCGAGCTCTCGCAGTTGTGTAAGCAGTCCAACCGCTGCCTCGATATTGTCGCTAAACACTGACTCGGTGATTTCAAGTTTCAAACAACGCGGCGGCAGTTGGAACTGCTCCAGCAAGCTCGCGATGTTTTCAACCAGATCCGGCTGATTAAACTGCTTCACTGACAGGTTCACGCTGACGAACAGCGGTGGCGACGCCGGATACATCTCCTGCCATTCGCGCGCCTGGCGACAAGCCGATTCGAGCACCGTTTGTCCGATGGTCAGAATCAGCCCGGTCTCTTCCGCCACGGGTATGAAGTCTTTTGGTGGTACCAGTCCGACTTCCGGATGAAGCCAGCGCACGAGAGCCTCGAACCCGATGAGAGTTTGGTTTTGAAGCGAGACGATTGGTTGATAATCGACGAACAGCTCATCTCTTTCGCACGCGCGCCGCAAATCAGTCTCGAGCTTTAAGCGACTCATGAACTCGCCGTGCATGTCGCGTCCAAAAATTTCGTAACGCGCCTTGCCACGCGCCTTGGCCTGGTGCATCGCCGTCTCCGCATCGCGCAGGATGTCTGAAACATGTTCGCTGTAATCCGAAGCGAGCGCGATGCCGATACTCAGAGTGGTGTAAACCTCCTGGCCCAGCAGGTTGAACGAGATGGCGAGCGCCTGCTGAATACGCGTCGCAACTGAAGAGGCCTCGTCTTCGCCCGAAACATCGTCCAGCAGCACCGCGAATTCATCTCCACCGACGCGTGCAAGTATGTCGCCTTGTCGCATGCAGGTTTTGACGCGTTGCGCAATCTGAATCAAAAGCTGATCTGCGCTGGCGTTTCCGAGACTGTCGTTGACGAGCTTGAATCGATCGACGTCCAGCAGCAACACTGCGCACTGTCGATCTCTGTTAGGCTGCTTGCGAGCGACTCGCAGTTTGAGCAGATCGTAGAACCTCGCGCGGTTCGGCAAGCCGGTCAGCGTGTCTTGCGTTAACTTCTCTTCGGCCTTCTTGCGATCGCTGATGTCCTGGACCTGGAAGAACAATCGCTTTGTTCCACTTTCGGAATCCTTCAACAGCGAGACGTGCCACTGCACCCAAACTGTGTGCCCTTGTTCGTGAACGTAACGCTTTTCCTGCTCGTGACTTTGAATGTAACCGTCGAGCATTCGTTGAACCTGCGACTGCACCTGCCTGACATCGTCCGGATGTGTCAGTCGTTGAAAACTGGTGGCGCGTAATTCCTGTTCTGAATAACCGAGGAGTTTGCACAACGCCTCGTTTACCTGAAGCCAGCTACCATCCATTGAAACGACTGCCATTCCGATTGCGGCATGATCGAAAGGTCCCTGGCTGCCGTAGTGCTTTGTGCCTGCCGATAGCGCGAAGGGAATTGAATTGGACGCGAATTGCGGCTCTGATTCTGCATAACCGAGTTGCTTGTTGTGAGTTGCACGGCGGCGTTTCATGCGCTTCTGCTTGTACATCGCCTGGTCAGCCTGTTCGAGTAACTCCTCGAAGCAAGTCATGCGTTCCGGCTCGAGCGTCGCGACACCAATACTGAAAGCGAGTTTATGTCCGCGCGTTTCGCTCGCGTTGTAGGCTTTGAGATTTTCGTTGAGTCTCGCGATAGCGTCTTCTTTACTGGCATTCAGATCGGTGACAAGCACCGTAAACTCGTCGCCGCCGAGGCGGGCGATAATGTCAGAGCTTCTGAAGCTGCGGTTGAGTATCGCGGCGGTGTTGATGAGTGCATTGTCGCCTTCGTTATGACCAAACTCGTCGTTGATCCTCTTCATTCCATCGAGATCGATGAAGAGGAGAAGCAGGTTTTCCTTTTGGCGGCGCGCGAAATCGAAATAAGGCGCTGCCTGTTTTAGTAAGCCGCGGCGATTGAACAGGCCGGTCAGGTCGTCTTTGAGCGAGCTGTTGCGCAGCGTCTCTTCGTTTTTCTTTCGCTCAGTGATGTCGCGGACGACCTGGACCAGACCGCCGCCGTCAACGCTCGAGATCGAAATCTCCAATGGCAGCGTGCCGCCGTTGAGTTTCAGGCCCAGTGCTTCGCCACGCCACGAGCCGTCGCGCCAAACGGCCGGCATTATCTGTTCCTTGAGTCGATTCAGTTCGTCCTCGAAATAGAACATCTCCCAGCTTGCGCCGATCAACCGTTCGGGATCGGCGTAGCCGAAGATTTTCGCGTACGCGTCGTTTAGA
>DASUPR010000130.1:0-2535 GCA_036281015.1 Pyrinomonadaceae bacterium | reverse complement strand
CGTTTGTTTGAGCCGCTCGGTTATGAAGTGATCGCCGAGCGCCATCCGCTCGACGAAGCGTTTCCCGAGTGGGGCGAGAGCTCGTACTTCACCGTGCAACTCAACGGCGAAGTACGCCTGCAGGATCTGTTAACGCACATCTACGTTTTGATTCCTGTACTCGACAACGAGAAGCATTACTGGGTCGGCGACGACGAGGTCGAGAAATTGCTGCGGCACGGCAGCGGTTGGCTGAGCACGCATCCCGAGCGGGAAGAGATCACGCGGCGCTATCTGAAGTATCGCCGCGATCTCGCCCGCGACGCGCTGGCGCGGCTAACAACAGAGGAAGCGCCTGACGTCGACGCTGCGGAAGCGATTCACGACAGCGAAGAAGAAGCCGTCGAGAAGAGTTTGAACCTGAACGAACAGCGGCTCAACACCGTCGTCGCTGCGTTGAAAAGCGCCAACGCGAAACGCGTGTTGGACCTCGGCTGCGGCGAAGGCAAACTGCTGCGCGTGTTGTTCGCGGATCGTGCGTTCGAAGAGATCGTCGGCGTTGACGTGTCGCACCGGTCGCTACAGTTCGCGCAGGAGCGTTTGCGTTTGGAACGTCTGCCCGATCGGCAACGGGATCGCTTGAAACTGATGCACGGGTCGTTGATGTATCGCGACCGGCGCTTGTCCGGTTTCGACGCCGCAGCCGTGATCGAAGTCATCGAACATTTGGACCAGCCGCGGCTCGCCGCTTTCGAAAGAGTCCTTTTCGAGTTTGCAAAGCCGGACACGGTCGTGCTCACGACGCCGAACGTCGAATACAACGCGCGTTTCGAAAACCTGCCCGCCGGAAAGTTTCGGCACAAGGACCATCGCTTCGAATGGACGCGCGCGCAGTTTCAAACCTGGTCGTACGCAATGGCCGGCCGGTTCAATTACACCGTTCGCTTTTTACCGGTCGGACCGGAAGACACTGCACTCGGCTCGCCGACGCAGATGGCGGTTTTCACCAGGGAACACGCAGCGTGAACACGATCACGATTCCAGAACTCGCGCTTGTAGTGCTCGTCGGTCCATCCGGCTGCGGCAAGTCGACGTTTGCGCGCAAGCATTTCAAACCGACGGAAGTATTGTCGTCAGACTTCTGCCGCGCGCTGGTTTCGGACGATGAGAACAATCAGTCGGCGACAAAAGACGCGTTTGAAGTGCTGCACTTCATCGCCGCGAAGCGACTAGCCGCCGGCAAGCTAACGGTTGTCGATGCAACCAACGTGCAGCCCGAAGCACGCAAACCGCTGGTGGCGCTGGCGCGCCAGTATCACGTGATTCCGGTGGCGCTCGTGCTCAACTTACCGGATCGCGTTTGTGAGGATCGAAACCGGCAAAGATCCGATCGCAACTTCGGCCCGCACGTGATCCGTCAGCAGAGCCAGCAACTGCGCCGCTCGATTCGCAACCTGAAGCGCGAAGGTTTTCGTCACATCCATGAATTCTCGTCGCAGGCGGAAGTTGACGAAGTCGTAATCGAACGCCAGCCGCTTTGGAACAACCGCAAGTACGATCATGGACCATTCGACATCATCGGCGACGTGCACGGCTGCTTCGACGAGCTTCATTCGCTGTTGACCCAACTCGGTTACGAGATCACGTCGAGCAATGGAACTGCGCACCTCGCGCACCCGGAAGGTCGCAAGGCGGTGTTTCTCGGCGATCTGGTCGATCGTGGACCAAAGGTGCCGGAAGTGTTGAAGCTCGTCATGAGCATGACTCAATCCGGCGCCGCACTCGCCGTTCCGGGTAATCACGATTCGAAGTTGATGCGCAAGCTGCGCGGCCGCGACGTGCAGATCACGCACGGTCTCGCGGAGTCGTTGCAACAACTCGAAAGCGAGCCGCCCGAGTTCAAAGAACGGGTCGCTGACTTCATCGACAACCTCGTGAGTCATTACGTGTTGGACGACGGCCGCCTGGTCGTGGCCCATGCCGGTTTGAAGGAAGAACTCCAGGGCCGCGGTTCGGGAAGGGTCAGAGACTTCGCGTTGTACGGCGAAACCACCGGCGAGACTGACGAGTTTGGTTTGCCCGTTCGTTACAACTGGGCCGCGGAGTATCGCGGCAAAGCGATCGTCGTTTACGGTCACACGCCGGTGCCCGAACCCGAATGGCTCAACGGCACGATCTGCATCGACACGGGCTGCGTCTTCGGCGGCAAGCTGACGGCGTTGCGATATCCGGAGAAAGAATTGGTCTCGGTGCCCGCGCTGCAAACTTACTATCAGCCGTCGAAACCGTTCCTGCGCGAAGAAGACCAGGCGCCCGTGCTCACCGCACAACAGTCGTACGATGACGTGCTCGACATCGAAGACGTGTCCGGCAAGCGCATCATCTCCACGCGTCTGCATCACACGGTCACGATTCGTGAAGAGAACAGTTTCGCGGCGTTGGAAGCGATGAGCCGGTTTGCGGCCGACCCGAAATGGTTGATCTATTTGCCGCCGACGATGTCGCCGTCGGAGACGAGTCGTGAAGGTGACTTGCTTGAGCATCCCTCGGAGGCGT
>DASUPR010000129.1:0-7001 GCA_036281015.1 Pyrinomonadaceae bacterium | reverse complement strand
GGCGAGTCCTTCGTCCATCATCATGACGCGGCCGATGCGCGCGTGCTCAGCCGCCGTCAACAACGCGCGGCGTTCGACATGAGTCACACCCGGGTACCCGCTCATCAGTGCACGGCGGCTGAAGAACGATGATCCGCTGCGCGCCTCGCGCACGAAGAGAGCCAACATCTCGCGCGTACGCTCGAAATCCGCCACGACGCCGTTGAGCAACGGCGCAACAACCGTGATGTCACGCGCCTCACGCCCATACATCGCGCGGGCTTCGAGACCAACCGCAACCACTTCGCCGGTAATGTTGTTGACCGCCACCAGCGAGGGTTGGTCGATCACTACACCCGTGCCGCGTACGTAAATGATCGTCGCGGCCGAACCCATGTCGATCGCAATCGAATCGGAGACGAGGTTCCGCAGTGACCCCATTCCCATGAACGCCGCTGTCTTACTCATGAAGCTCATTCCAGACGGATGATTGTGTAAACGTTGTGGCGTTGTCAATCGCCGCCGATTTGAGTAGCATCCCGGGCCATGGCTACAACAAAACCTGACACGATGACGGGCGAGCAGATCGTCGAACTCTCGCGCCGTCACACCATTTATGAATGGTCCGTTCAATCAGCCGTCGATCCGATTCCCGTGGCTCACGCCAAGGGCATTTACTTCTACACGCCGGACGGGAAACGCTTCCTCGACTTCAACAGTCAGTTGATGTGCGTCAACATCGGGCACAGCGATGAACGCGTCGTACGCGCGATTCAGAAGCAAGCCGAGACGTTGTCGTACGCGAACCCCTTTATGGCGACTGAAGTACGCGCGCGGCTGGCGGCAAAGCTCGCCGAGATCACGCCTGGCGACATCGACACTTTCTTCTTTACGAACGGCGGCGCGGAAGCCAACGAAAACGCGATACGCATCGCGCGCATGTTCACCGGGCGTCACAAAATCGGCGCGCGTTATCGCTCGTATCACGGCGGGACGGCGGGCGTGTTGACGCTAACGGGCGATCCGCGGCGTTGGGGCGCTGAGCCGGGTATTCCGGGCGTCTTTCGTATTCCGGATTTCTACCACGGCATTCAGAAGGGCTTTGACACGACCGAAGAAGTGTTGGCGCGTACCGAAGAGACCATCGAACTTGAGGGACCAAAGACAATCGCCGCGATCATCATCGAGCCGGTCGTTGGCACAAACGGCATTCTCATTCCGCCTGACGGTTACATGCAGGGATTGCGCGCGCTCTGCGACAAACACGGGATCATGCTCATCGCGGACGAAGTGATGGCCGGGTTTGGCCGCACTGGCGAGTGGTTCTCGGTGGACCACTGGAAGGTCGTCCCGGATTTAATATCGATGGCGAAGGGATTGACGAGTGCTTACGTACAACTCGGCGCCGTGGGCATGCGGCGCCAGATTGCCGAGCACTTCCAGAAGAATTTCTTTTACGGTGGTTTGACGTACAACAGCCATCCGCTCGCGTGCGCCGCTGGTCTCGCCACGATCGGCGTTTACGAGGAAGACAAACTGATCGAAAACGCGCGCGAGATGGGCAAGTTGATGCGCACGCTCATGGAGGATCTGCAAAATCGCCATCCGTCAGTCGGTGCGACGCGCAACATTGGTCTTTTCGGAATTTTTGAGCTGGTACGAAATCGCGAAACGCGCGAGCCGCTCGCGCCCTTCAACGGCACGTCACCCGAGATGCAGGCGCTCGGCAAGTTTTTCCGTCAGGAAGGACTCTACACCCTCGTGCGCTGGAACACGTTCTTCACGAACCCACCGCTTTGCATCAACGAAGCGGAGCTGCGCGAAGCGTTTGCGATTATCGATAAGGGGCTGGAGATTACGGATCAGGCAGCAAGCTAAAACTCTTCTCAGAAACTAACCACGGAGACACAGAGGCACAGAGAAAACGAATTAGTGCACGAGCGGGTCGGTTAGCGCTTCGTCGTTGCCGATGCTCAGGGCCAGCGCGCGGATCGCGGTCCGCGCGTCGTGCTGTTGTTCCGGCGTGAGCAGAGACCACGCGAGCGCTATCGGACACTCGTCGTCGTGAGTTAAAGCCTTGTGGCAAACCGCGCACGTATCAAGCGATAGCTCCAGCAGCACGTAGAGCTTCGCGAGCAACATGATGATTTGCTCGGCGCGCTGTTTTTCCTTCTCCGACTCGAACATGGACACTGATCGCGCGAGTAGCTGCTTAGTACTGCAGCGTGTTCTCCCACTTCACTCGCTTCAGCAGGGCAAAGTCTGAAAGCATTTTACCCGCACCGAGCACTACCGACGTCAGCGGATCGTCCGCGACAAACACAGGCAGTCCGGTTTCAGTTCTCAAACGCTTATCCAGGTTCGCGAGCAACGCACCGCCGCCGGTCAGAACCACGCCGCGGTCGATAATGTCTGCTGAAAGTTCCGGTGGCGTGCGCTCGAGCGCTACGCGCACTGCATCGACAATGGCGCTCACCGAAGGATCGAGCGCCTGGCGAATCTCATCATCCGTAACGGTAATCGTTTGCGGAATACCCTCGACGAGGTTACGTCCGCGCACTTCCATGCTCAACGGCTCGTCCAGCGGAAACGCACTGCCGAGCTGAATCTTGATCTCTTCCGCGGTTCGCTCGCCAATCAACAGATTGTATTTACGCTTCACCCACTCCGCGACCGCATTGTCCATCGCGTCGCCGGCCGTGCGCACCGCGCGCGCGTAAACGATGCCACCCAAACTAATGACCGCGATGTCGGTGGTGCCGCCGCCGATGTCGACGACGATGTTCCCTTGCGGTTCGGTAATCGGCAGTCCGGCGCCAATCGCCGCGGCGACTGCTTCCTCGACGAGGTAAACCTCCGACGCTTTGGCGCGATAGGCTGAATCTTCAACCGCCCGCCGTTCGACCTGCGTAATCTCGGAAGGTATGCCGATGATCACGCGCGGGCTGACCCACGTGCGGCCGTTATGCGCCTTGCGAATGAAGTGCTGGAGCATCTTCTCGGTCACTTCGAAATTGGCGATGACGCCGTCCCTCATCGGTCGAATCGCGACGATATTGCCCGGCGTGCGGCCAAGCATCTCTTTTGCTTCCTTCCCCACTGCTTCCACGTTGTTAGTGACCTTATTGATGGCCACGATGGACGGTTCGCTGAGCACAACACCGCGCCCTTTGGCGTAAACGAGCGTGTTTGCCGTGCCGAGATCGATGGCCAGGTCGTTCGAGCGCAGGCCGGAAAGAAGAGGGAAGGACATCAGTACACCTCAAATTCTATAGGTTGTCGTCGGGCTCGATTGCTTCTGTTTTTCAGAAGAATCAGGAAGGAAAGCGAAGTGAAAACCGTCTCTGCTGCTGCTCTGTAAGCAAATTAACAGAGACAAACAGTATTTAATTTATTGACACTGGAGTGTCAAGAAGAATTTTAGGGCACTTTGTCCTATTGACCGCGGAAACGGAGTGGTCCTATTCTTTTGGACGAACAAGCAGGTCCCCGGCACTCTCCCAAGTTAACGTTTCCCCGACACTCCCATCGCGACCTCCCAAAAACCTCCCGCGAATTGCTGCCCAGCGGTTTTTCGTGCGGGCCAATTGGTTTTTGACTATTCGTTCGCTTTGCGAACAAGGATGGTGGAGGTGTCCGATGCCACAAATCACACCGAAGTCAGAACCTCGACAGGCATGGGGTTCGCGCAGAAAATTGTCACTTTCAAACATTTCGATTAAGTATCGCCTGCCACTTTTGATCGGCACGCTACTGTTTGTCGTCATTGTGGTGTGCAGCTGGACGTCGTACCGGTCGGTCGCAGCGTCGGCGCAGGCTGTCGGGCGCGAGCGTCTGCAGAACCTGACTCAGCAACTCTCGGGTTTGTTACAACAGACGGTTTACACGCTTGCTACAAAGACGGCTGCGGTCGCGAATGAGCCCGCGGTTCGAAACTTTCTCACGTCACCCGCCACGGCGTCGCGAGACGACGTGCAGAAGGTGCTGCAACAGTTTGTCGCGCCTGCGGATGCAAACAGTCTCGGCGTCGAGCTCTGGAGCAGGCAAAGCGGACTGGTCTTCTCGGCGCCGGACAGCGGAACGATCGCGCTGGGCGATCTGGCTACCGAGTTTCAGCAAAGCGCGTCGGAACCGTTCAAAGCAGTCGGCGCGATTCGACGCGTGAAAAACACCGTCGGCTTTCCCACGGTCGCGGCGGTCAAGGGTGACGACGGCAAGATCCTCGGGTATCTCGTCAGATGGCGCCGTCTCGCAACCACGCCAGACAGCCGCCAGCAGATGAACAAACTGCTCGGCAGCAACGCCACGCTCTATCTCGGGAATAGCGCCAACGACACCTGGACCGATCTCGAGAAGGTCGTTGCGAAACCTTCGGTGGATCTCTCGCAGCTTGTTGACGCCGCGTCATACGAGCGCAGCGACAGCGGCAAAGTCATCGGGCTCGCGCGGCCGATCAGCGGCACGCCGTGGTCGGTCCTGATCGAGTTTTCCGAGGACGTCATTCAAAGACCGGCAAGCAGTTTTCTCAAACGCACGTCAGTAATCGGTTTGTTTATCTTTCTGCTCGGCGTCGGCGTGGCGTTTGTGCTGAGCCGGAACATCACCAAGCCGTTGAACGAACTCACGGAAACAGCTACGGCCATCAGCCAGGGCGACGATTCACGCGTGGTTCAGGTGCGGCAGAAGGATGAACTGGGCCAACTCGCGAGCGCGTTCAATGCGATGGTGGTCAAAGTCCGCGACTCGCAACATGAGCTCGAACGCAAAGTCCAGCAGCGTACTCTGCAACTCGAAGAAGCAAACCGGCAGTTGGAGAGTCTGTCCGAAACGAACGTGCTCAAGCGCACGCTCGCCGAAAAAGAGAAGACTGACGCGCTCGAAGCGCTCGCAAACACTGAGCGGCAATTGATCCAGTCGCAGAAACTCGAAGCCGTCGGCCGTTTGGCTGGTGGCATTTCACACGACTTCAACAACCTGCTCACCGTGATTCTCGGTTACAGCGACATCATGTTGCGGCAACTCAGTCAGGAGCATCCGCTGCGCCGCTATCTGGACGAAATCGTCAGGGCCAGCGAACGTGCGTCCGCGTTGACGCGACAGCTACTCGCCTTCAGCCGCAAGCAGGTCATGCAGCCAAAGGTTTTCGGCGTCAACAACGTCGTCAGCGAACTGGAAAAGATGCTGCGGCGAATGATCGGCGAAGACATTGAGCTTCGCGTCAACCTGCATCCGGATCTCGGAAACATCAAAGCCGATCCGGTGCAACTCGAACAGGTGATCATGAACCTCGTCGTGAACGCGCGCGACGCGATGCCGAAAGGCGGGAAGCTGACGATCGAAACCAGTAATGTCTATCTCGACCAGACGTATGCGAAGGAGCACATGTCGGTCGAACCCGGAAACTACGTGATGCTGGCAATCAGCGACACGGGCTGCGGCATGGACCCAGACACACGGCAACACATCTTTGAGCCGTTCTTTACGACCAAAGCGCAGGGCAAGGGAACCGGGCTCGGCCTCTCGACGGTCTACGGCATCGTGAAGCAGTCCGGCGGAAACATCTGGGTCTACAGCGAAGAAGGCCGCGGTACGACGTTCAAGATCTACTTCCCGCAGGTCAGGGAAGAAGCCGAAGAGTATCGACGCGTGACCGCTAAGCCCGAGGCGCCGCGTGGTTCGGAAACGATCCTGCTGGTTGAAGATGCTGACTGGGTACGAAAGCTTGCGCGACAGCTTTTGGAACGCGCCGGTTATCGCGTGGTAGAAGCCAGCGGCGCCGAAGAAGCCATTCGCATCATCGAAACGAGTACCAACGGAACGAAGATCGATCTCGTGTTAACGGACGTGATCATGCCGGGCATGAGCGGCAACGACATGTCGAAGCACTTGCTGGCCAAGCGTCCGGATCTTCCTGTGATTTACATGTCGGGCTACACAGACGACGCGATCGTGCAACACGGCGTGCTGGAGCCCGGCATTAATTTTATTCAGAAGCCTTTCAGCCCGGATGCGCTTGCGTTGAAGGTGCGAGAGGTGCTGGATGCGCCGCCTCAACCTCATCATCATCGATGATTGTGAGTCCGCCGCTTTCCAGCGTTTCGATCAGGATGTCCTGGTTGGCGTAAACAAAGGTGTTTCGTTCGTGTAGCAGTTCGTCAAGAAAGCGCTCGCGCGCCTCCTCAACAACTTCCGGCGTCCACAACGCCGGCTTGTCGTCGGAAAACTGGTAAGCGAGATCTTCAACGACTTGCAAGAGGAGATCGTTGCTGCGCTTGGTGATGCCGCGAAGCGTTTCCTTGTACTCTTCAAATCCCGGCAGCGCGGGAAAGAGCCGTTCCATCGTGGCGACTTCATGCCACGCCCAGCCCAACTGCGTCGTCACTGCCTTCAGACCGTGAATCCAACCAGTCAGACTCACGAGGCCCGTCAGCGCTTCGTAAAACTCGCCGATACGCGGATCTAAAAAGTCGTAATCGGGATTGCAGATGTCGCCGCGCAAACGTCCCGTTCGCACGAGCTCGTCTTTGATTGGCGTGCCGTCGTAAGGAAGCATCCGGCAGAAGGTCACCGGCAAACAGCCGTCTGCAAGGATCGTGCGCAGGAAGTTGATGTTTTCGCGAATCGACTCAAACGTGCTCGAAGGATCGAGCAGCATGAAGCCGTATTCAAACATCAACCCGATGCTCTTGAGCGTCTCGACGGCCTTCAGGTTTTGTTCGACGTTGATCTGCTTGTGCAGCGTTTCCAGTCCCTGTTCGCTACCGGATTCGAGACCCATGTAGACGAGATAGAGTCCGGCGTCGCGCATCCTGATGAACAGATCGCGATCGACAGCGTCGGCGCGGCAGTTCATCTTCCAGATCACCTTGCGCGACAAGCCAGTGCGTTCGAGTTCGTCGACGAACTCATTGGCCCAACGCCGCCACACCTGGCCGAACAACGGGAAGTCGTCGTCCTGAAAGAGAAAGATCGTCGTGCCGTGTTCTTCGTGCAGCATCTCCATTTCACGCACGACTTCCGCC
>DASUPR010000128.1:0-13649 GCA_036281015.1 Pyrinomonadaceae bacterium | reverse complement strand
GCCTCCAGAACCTCACTGGCGTGATCTTCTGGCTTCACTTTCTCGAAAACTTTTTTGATCTTGCCCTTCTCATCGATCAGGAAAGTGGTTCGATGAACACCCATGTACGTTCGCCCCATAAACTTCTTTTCTCCCCAAACTCCGTAGGCGTCGGCAATTGCATGGTCCTTATCGGCCAGCAGGGTGAACGGAAGTTTATACTTGGTCTCGAACTTTTTGTGGGACGCTTCGCTGTCCGGCGAGACACCGAGAACGTTAATGCCTTGCTTTTTGAATTTTGCCCAGGCGTCGCGAAATGAACAGGCTTCTTTAGTGCAACCTGGTGTATCGTCTTTCGGATAAAAGTAGAGTACAACCTTTTGGCCTTTTAAGTCCTTCAAGCTAACCGTCTCGCCATTGGCGTCGGTGGTCTTGAAGGCGGGTGCATTAGTTCCTTCTTTGATCATGGGCCAATTGTAGAATGAAAGCGCGCATCATGAAAACCTCGACCAAAAACAAACACAACTATTGGATGGTGAAGCAGGAGCCGGAAACTTACTCCTGGGACGATTTCGTCAAAGACGGCAGCACCGATTGGTCCGGCGTGCGGAATTACCAGGCGCGAAATAACCTGCGCGGCATGAAGGTTGGCGACCGAGTCCTCTTTTACCACTCAGGCAAGGGCAAAGAAGTCGTAGGCCTCGCTGAAGTGATAAAAAGCGCCTATCCAGATCCGACTGCTGACGATCCGCAGTGGGTTGCCGTCGATCTCAAGCCGGTGAAGCCGCTGGCGAATCCGGTCCAACTGGCAGCCATTCGTTATGACAAACGACTCAGCCAGTTGCCCCTAATTCGACAGTCGCAGCTTTCGGTGATGCAGCTGACGAAAGATGAATTTGATGTGATTGTGGCGATGGGTAGCGGCAAGACGCGTAGTGCGAAGCGTTGAGGAGGAGACATGTTTAAGCAGATTGACTACACGATGATCGTCGTTTCCGACATGCAGAGGTCGGTTGAGTTCTATCGAGACAAGCTCGGACTTCCGTTGAAGTTTGAATCGCCGGATTGGACCGAGTTTGCCACGGGCGCGACGACGCTGGCGTTGCACGGCGGAGGCGTTCCCGGTCCGCCGCCGCAAGGTGACCCATCGAAGCGCGCCGGTGCGTGCTCGATCGGTTTCAATGTCGACGACGTCGATAAGACTTACGCTGAGTTACAGGAGAAAGGAATTCGATTCGTGATGCCGCCGACGCAGCGTGACGCTGAGGGCATCAAGCTCGCGGTGGCGATCGATCCTGACGGTTTACCGATCTCGTTTGCGCAGTTGATGGCCCACGGCGCGGGAAATTAGTCAAACAGCTTCTGAGCATCAGAAGCGTCGGGCGTCGCCGATTCTTTTAACCGCGGATAGATCGAAAACAGCGGTTCGGGCGCGGGCACTTTCTTTTCTTTTAACGCGGCGTCGATTTCGAGCGCATTGACCACCGCCTGGCCGCGAAAGTGGTTGTTGGTGATCACGTACGTTTCCCGCGTGTGTTTGGCGACGTCTTTGATTCGTTTCAACCACGGATCGAGTTCCTCGTGCGTGTAGAGATAGTTGTAACGCTCGTCACGCGGCGCTTTTTCGCGAAACCAGTTTTGGTAGTTCCGGCCGTGAAGCCGAACGTAACCCACGGGTGAAGTGGTCAACGCCGCCGGCCGGATCGATTTCGAAAACACCGGCTGGTCGATGTTACAAATTCCCACGCCTCTTTCTTCCAGCCATTCGTACACCGCCGGCGTGTTCCACGACGCGTGCCGCACTTCGAGCACCAATGGATACTTACTAAACTTTTTCAGCAACTCCGCCAGGTAAACACGATCGTCAACTGTGTTTTTGAAAGACCAGGGAAACTGAAGCAGCAGTGCGCCGAGTTTTTCCGCTTTCAAAAACGGCTTCATTCCGTCGTGAAATTCTTTTTCATCCTTCTTGGTCGCTTTGCCGCGGTCGTGGGTGAACAGACGATTCAGTTTCGCGGTGAAAGTAAACTTCTTGTTTGCTGAAACGCGATTCACCCAGGCTTTGGTTGTTGTCGGCGCCGGCGGGCGATAGAAACTGCTGTTGATCTCGATCGTATTGAAGAAGCGCGCGAGATATTCGAGCGGATCGAAGTTCTTGCCGGGCTTCTGCGGGTAAACAGTTCCTTCCCAATCTTTGTACGACCACCCTGCCGGTCCGATGTGGATCATTAATCAACTCCCCTCGGTGAAGTTCAGCAACTATGGTAAAACACGACGCGAGAAAGGAGGTGCCTGAACGATGCGTCTGACTGAGATGGTCTCGTGCTCCGGTTGAGCGGCGAAGCTTAGCCCGAGCTTACTCGCTCAAGTTTTGAGCGAGCTACCGAAACAGCCTGCCGATCCAAACCTGATTGTCGGCTTCGACACAGCCGACGACGCGGGAGTATACCGTCTCCGCGACGACCTCGCTTTGGTGCAAACCCTCGATTTCTTTACGCCCATCGTAGACGACCCGTTCGATTACGGCCGCATCAGCGCGCTTAATTCGATCAACGACGTTTGGGCGATGGCCGGCACGCCGATCACGGCCATGGCGATCACGTGCTTTCCGAAAACGGGCGTCGATCCGGCAATCCTCCAGGAAATCATGCGCGGTGGACTCGAAACACTCAACCGCTACGGCGTGACGTTGATTGGCGGGCATAGTGTCGACAACGCGCAGATCATGTTTGGTTACTCGGTTACGGGCCTAATCAACCCCGATCAGGTGGCGAGAAATTCCGGCGCGCAAGCCGGCGACTTGATCATCCTTACGAAACCGATCGGCACCGGAGTTATTTCTACAGGGATCAAGAAGGCCCGCGCCAGTGAAGAGATTGTGTCGGCTTCAGTTCAAACAATGTTGACGCCGGGCAAGCACGCCGCCGAAGCGATGCGGGAGTTTGGAGTGAAGGGCGCGACGGACGTCACTGGTTTCGCGTTGCTCGGACATGCGTGGGAAATGGCGTGTGGGAGTAAGGTGACGATCGAGATCTACGCTTGCGCGGTGCCGCTGCTTGACGGCGCGTTGGAGCTGGCGACGGCGGGATTGTTGACGAGCGGCGATAAAACGAACCGCGAATACATCGGCTCAGATATCGAAGTTGCGCCTTCAGTCGATGCAAATCTCTTGAAGTTGTTGTTTGATCCGCAAACCGCGGGCGGAATGCTGATCGCGGTCGCTGAAGAGAAGGCGGAGGCGCTGCTCAGCACGCTGCGCGAGAATTACCCCCGGGCACAAATAATCGGACGAGTTTCCCCCCGCGGCTCACGCTCAATCGTCGTGAGCTAGTATTATTGTCCGCACAACAATCATGTCGATAATTGATCTATACAAGCGGGTTCGTGCGCGCACGATGGAGATCGTTGCGCCACTCGAGATTGAAGACTATGTGATCCAGACCGCGGAGTTCATGAGCCCGCCGCGTTGGCACATCGGTCACACGTCGTGGTTCTTCGAGACTGTGCTCCAGGCACACAAGCCGGGATACAAGGTCTACTCGGAAGAGTTTCTGTTTTATTTCAATTCCTACTACGAAGGCTTCGGGGCGCGGATCGAACGCCCCAAACGCGGCACGAAGTCGCGGCCAACCGTGCGCGAAACGGTCGCGTATCGCAGTCACATCGACGAACAGATGCTTTCGTTTCTGCCGTCTGCCGATCAGTCCGTGTTATCTGTGGTCCGGCTGGGTCTCGAACACGAGATGCAGCATCAGGAGCTGCTCGTCTACGACATCAAACACCTGCTGTGCGATCAGTTTCAGCCGCAGATCAGCCCGCTGCCGAAACCACACTCAATGCCGGAAGGCATGGCTGAAATCGAAGGCGGCCTGTTTTGGTTGGGGTTTGAAGGACACGGATTTTCGTGGGACAACGAAAAACCCGCTCACCAGGTCTTCCTACAGGATTTTCAGATCGATCGCGGCTTGGTTACTAATGGCCAGTTCCTTGAATTCATGCGCGACGGCGGTTACCAAAACTTCCGCTGGTGGTTCTCCGAGGGTTGGGAAACTGTCAAACAGGAACACTGGCAAGCACCGCTTTACTGGGAACTGCACGACGGCGAATGGACGATTCGCGACTTCACCGGTCTGCACTCAGTCGACACTCGCGCAGACGAACCCGTCTCACACGTCAGCTACTACGAAGCGTCAGCGTTCGCCAAGTGGACCGGGAAACGTCTCCCGACTGAAGCTGAATGGGAGAAGACGGCGTGTTATGATGCTGAACGCAAAGTTAAGCGTCGTTTTCCCTGGGGCGACACCGATCCCGATAGCGGCAACACCAACCTTTTCGAAAACGGTTTCTGGTCAGTTTCGCCCGTGGGTGCTTTTCCCGGCGGCTCCAATCCTTACGGTTGCCAGCAGATGATCGGCGACGTTTGGGAATGGACGACCTCGGATTACGTTCCTTATCCGGGATTCAAGACGGAGTGTGACGAATACAACGACAAGTGGTTCGTCAATCAAAAGGTTTTGCGCGGCGGCTCGTTTGCCACGCCCCAGTCGCATATCAGAACGACGTACAGAAACTTCTTTCACGCGCACGAACGCTGGATGATCTCAGGCTTTCGCTGTGCGCGTGACATGTAGGACCACAAATCACACAGATTCAGGAGCCCATCATGTCCCCAAGATCTGTTCTTAAATTCGTGTTCGTAGTGTCGGCGCTTATAGCCTTCTCCGCTCCGATCTCCGCCCAAAGTAACTCAACCAACCCGAGATATACCACGCCCAAGTCACCGAATGATGCTGCTTACGGCGCGAAGATCAAGGAGTACACGACCGAGAAGTACTTCATGACCGAGCTGGTGGACCACCTGCCACTCTCGGACAAGGTGCCTTCGCCGGAGAAGATCCTGGGCTACGCGATCGGCGCACCAAACAAGTTGACCTACACGAAAGATCTCTACCGCTACTACCGCGCGCTCGCAGGCGCTTCGCCGCGCGTGCGCATACTGATCGCGCCGGAGAAGAGTGAAGAGGGACGCGATCAGATGCTGGTCCTCATTAGCGACGAAGCAAATCTCGCCAAACTCGATCGCTACAAAGAAATCACGGCCAAACTCGCCGATCCGCGCAAGCTCAGCGAAACTGAAGCCCACACGCTGATCACCGAAGGCAAACCGTTTTACTGGGCTTCGGGTTCGATTCACTCGCCGGAAACCGGGTCGCCCGAGATGTTGATGGAGCTGGCCTATCGTCTCGCGGTGGAAGATTCACCGTTCATCGAGGACATTCGCAAGAACATGATCGTGATGATCACGCCCGCGCTCGAAGTCGACGGCCGCGATCGCATGGTGGATCTCTACTACTACCGCAAAGCAAATCCGGGCAAACCGTCGCCGCCGTTGCTTTACTGGGGCAAGTACGTAGCGCACGACAATAACCGCGACAGTCTGGGCATGGCGCTCGCCCTCTCGCGCAACCAGATGAAGACGTTTCTCGAGTATCACCCGACCGTGCTTCACGATCTGCACGAGTCAGTGCCCTATCTCTACACGATGACCGGCACCGGTCCGTACAACGCCTGGATCGATCCGCTCGCGATCGACGAGTTTCAGGTGTTGGCCCATTACGAAATCGAGGAGATGACGAAACGCGGCGTGCCTGGCGTTTGGACCCACGGTTTTTACGACGGCTGGGCGCCGAACTACATGCTCTACATCGCCACCGGACACAACTCGATCGGCCGTTTCTACGAGACCTTCGGCAACGGCGGCGCTGACACGCGCGAACGCACGTTGGGCGCGAACCAGACGTCGCGTGTTTGGTATCGCCCGAATCCGCCGTTCCCGCGCGTCACCTGGTCGATGCGCAATAACGTGAACATGCAGCAGTCGGCGCTCCTGTTTGCGATGAATTTTGTCGCCAAAGAGAAGGAACGCTTCCTGAACAATTTCTACCTCAAGAGCAAACGCTCGATCGCCAAGGCCACGAACGAAGGCCCCGCGGCTTATATCATTCCGGGCGACACTCCGCGTCCGGTCGAAGCGGCTGACATGGTCAACCTGATGCGCTTGCAGGGTATTGAAGTCCATCGCGCGACTAAGGAGTTCACTGTCAAAGATCAGAAGTACGCGGCCGGTTCTTACATCATTCGCATGGACCAGCCGTATTCGCGCATGGCCGACATGCTGCTCGATACGCAGTATTACAACGTTACCGATCCTTCGCCGTACGACGACACCGGCTGGACTATGGGCGCGATGCGCAACGTGAAGACCGTGCGCGTTGTTGACAAGAGCGTGCTTGGTGTTGAAGCAACGCTACTCACCCAGGACGCGAAGGTCGTCGGACAACTGACCGGACCGGCCTCGGCAGTGGGATACGTCATCAATCACAACACTGACAACACGCTCGCGACCCTTCGTTTCCGGCTGAAAGACGTGAAGATGAGCGCGGCCGAGGACGCGTTCAAGATTGGCGAGCAGCAGTTCAATACCGGCTCGTTCATTATCAAAAGCGACGGCAATCCGTCGGATCTCCGTTCAAAACTGGAGTCAGCAGTTGTTGAACTCGGGATCAAAGCTCTCGCCGTCGAGAAACTGCCCGAAGTGAAAACTCACGAGCTCGCAGTGCCGCGGATCGCGATCGTTCACACGTGGACCAACACGCAGAACGAAGGCTGGTTCAGGATCGAGTTTGACCGGCTGCAGATTCCGTACACGTACATTTCCGATCACGTGATTCGCAACACACCGAACCTGCGCGAGAAGTTTGACGTGCTGATCTTCCCGCCGGTCGGCGGCTCGGCGCAGGCGATCGTGAACGGTATGCCGATGCGGGGCGAGCCGATTCCGTGGAAGGCGTCGGCTGTGACGCCAAACTTCGCGCTGTCGCCGGATCAGACCGACGACATGCGCGGTGGTATGACGGTGACCGGCGTTGCTAACTTGCAGAAGTTTGTCCAGGACGGCGGGCTTTTCATCACGATCGGCAGCAGTGTTTCCAGTATTCCGATCGACTACGGCATCACGAGCGGTGTTTCCATTCAACCGTCTGAAAGACTTCAGGCGCGCGGCTCGATCTACAACGGCACGTTCACCGATCGAAAGAGCCCGATCGCCTACGGTTACGACGCCGGGTTGCCGATCTACTTCAATCAAGCGCCGCTGTTTCAGGTTGCTGCCGGTGGTGGCGGCGGATTTGGCGGCGGTGGTGGTGGCGGTGGTCAGGGCGCAGGCGGCGCACAGTCGCGTGCTTCGGGACGTGGCGGTGTGAACGACCCGGACGTGATTCAGGCGATGCCGCAACCGCGGCCGGCGGATCCAAATAACCGGCCCGATCCGGAGCAGGACCAGCGCGAAAGCCCGTTCTACACTCCGCCGCAGTTGCGTCCGCGCGTCGTGCTGCGTTTTGTGGCTGACGAGAAGAACCTGCTCATCAGCGGCATGCTCGCGGGTGGAAACGAGCTGGCCAATCGTCCGGCGATCGTCGATGTTCCGGTTGGGCGTGGTCACGTCGTGATGTTTGCGACGAACCCGATGTGGCGGCATCAAACGCAGGGCGAGTTTTTCCTGTTGTTCAATGCGGCGCTCAACTACGACAACCTCGGCGTGGGCAGAACGGAGCCGGCGCGCGGAGGGCAGGGACAAAGATCGACCGCGGATGAAGATCAATAAAGTCTGTGGCTGACGTTCTCACTGAAATCGAAACGCGCGTGTTGGGGGCGTTGGTGGAGAAGCAGGTGACTACGCCTGAATACTATCCGCTGACGCTTAACGCGCTGACGCTCGCCTGCAACCAGAAGAACAATCGCCATCCGGTTACTGCTTACACGGAGAACGAAGTGGCGCAGGCCGTAGAGAGCTTGCGCGAGAAGAACCTGGCTTACGTTTTTTACGGAAGCACGAGCCGGGTGCCGAAGTACAAGCACGTGATGCCGGAAGTGCTGCATCTGAATGCGGCCGAGATGGCGTTGATGTGTGTGTTGATGCTGCGCGGGCCACAGACGCCGGGTGAACTGCGTGGCAACGCGTCGCGTCTGCATGAATTCGCCGGGTTGGACGAAGTCGAACAAACACTGTCTGCCCTTATCTCCCGCGAACCCGACCCGCTCGTCGCGCGCCTGCCGCGCCAAGCGGGGCAGAAGGAAGTTCGCTTTGCGCATCTGCTCTCGGGCGACGTCCCGGTTGAATCCGCGACACCCGCAACAGTCGAAGCGCGCCCTCATCGTCAGTCATTGGAACAGAAAATTGACGCCCTGGCGGTAGAGGTGGAAAAATTGCGCCTGCAGTTCGAAGAGTTCAAAAAGCAGTTCGATTAGCTGGCGCGGGAAGCAGTTTGATTAATTCTGCTTCCAGACACAGTCTGTTCGGCTTTGTTATCCCACCGACGAAGTCGGTGGTACCTTCATACCCAACCTACTAACCACCGAAACACGGCGCACAATCCCACCGACGCAGTCGGTGGTTCGTTCATACCGCGGTTCACGCCTGGGCTCGTGTTTCAGCTATGCAACCCCACGCCGCACGAGTATAATGTCCCTCCCTTATGAGTCTCGAACTGTTTCACCCAGCAGTAGCGCGCTGGTTTGCGCAGACTTTTCCCGCGCCGACCGACCCTCAGCTACAAGCCTGGCCGGAAATCAACAAACACCGCCACACGCTGATCGCCGCACCCACTGGTTCCGGTAAAACTCTCGCCGCGTTTCTCTCCGCCATCGACGATCTCGTTCGCCTGGGCCTGGAAGGCAAACTCGACGACTCAACCCACGTCATTTACGTTTCGCCTCTCAAAGCACTGAGCAACGACGTCCAGCGCAACCTGCAAACGCCACTGGAAGGAATTCAAAAACAACTTCAGTTGATGGGCTTGCCTGAAGTAAACATCCGCACGCTCGTACGCACCGGCGACACACCCGCCTCAGAGCGCACGGCGATGACCAAGCGTCCGCCACACATCGTCGTGACCACGCCCGAGTCGCTCTACATTCTGTTGACGAGCGAAGGCGGCCGGCGGATGCTGGAAACCGCGCGCACACTAATCGTCGACGAAATTCACGCAGTAGTCGGCGACAAACGCGGTTCACACCTCGCGCTCTCAATCGAGCGTCTGGAACAACTCGTCAGACAGCACCAGGCACAAGCCCACGCCGGCACAGCAGCGTCTCTGACCCGCATCGGCCTTTCCGCAACGCAGCGTCCGATCGAAGAAGTGGCGCGCTTTCTCGTCGGCACCGAAAACATCAACGCCGACAACGTTCCGCAGTGCGCCATCGTCGACAGCGGCCACGCGCGCCGTCTCGACATCGCCATCGAGCTAACCGATTCACCGCTGTCAGCCGTGATGTCCGGCGAAGTTTGGGAAGAAGTCTACGACCGCCTGGCCCAACTCATTCGCCAGCACAACACGACGCTCGTTTTTGTAAACACGCGCCGCCTGGCAGAGCGCGTCGCCCGCCATCTCGGCGAACGGCTTGGCGACGAAAACATCGCCGCGCATCACGGCAGTCTCGCGCGCGAACAGCGGCTCACCGCCGAACAGCGCCTCAAGTCCGGCGAACTGAGCGCGCTTGTCGCGACCGCGTCGCTCGAATTGGGTATCGACATCGGCGACGTGAATCTCGTTTGCCAGCTCGGCTCGACGCGATCGATCGCGAGTTTTCTCCAACGCGTCGGCCGTTCGAATCACACGGTTGCGGGTTTTCCAAAAGGCCGCATCTTTCCGCTCTCGCGCGATGAACTGGTTGAGTGTGCGGCCATCATCGATTCCGTGCGTCGCGGCGAACTGGATCGGCTCGAGATTCCCGAGCGGCCGCTCGACATCCTGGCCCAACAAATCGTCGCAGCCGTCGCTGCCGAGGAGTGGACGGAAAACGATCTCTTCGCGACCGTCCGTCGTGCTTATCCGTTTCGCAATCTGGAGCGCGAACAGTTTGACTCGATCGTGCGCATGCTGGCCGAAGGGTTCACGACCAAACGCGGCCGGCGCTCGACATATTTACACCACGACGCGGTCAATCAGCGTCTGCGTGGGCGCAGAGGCGCGCGTCTCGCGGCAATCACATCGGGCGGCGCCATACCTGACACAGCGGATTACGCTGTCGTGCTCGAGCCCACTGATTTAGTGATCGGCTCCGTTAACGAAGACTTCGCAATCGAGAGTTTGCAGGGCGACATTTTTCAACTCGGCAACACTTCGTGGCGCGTGCTGCGCGTCGAGCAGGGCAAAGTACGCGTTGAAGACGCCCACGGCCAACCGCCGTCGATTCCGTTTTGGTTGGGCGAGGCGCCCGCTCGTTCACACGAGCTATCCGTGTCGGTTTCGCGTCTGCGCGAGGAAGTCGCTTCAAGGATTAACACGGAAGCTGTCGATCTGGGCGCAGCGGTTGAATGGCTCACAGGCGAAGTCGGAGTGTCGCGTTCCGCGGCTGAGCAGATCGTTGAGTATCTCGCGGGCGCGAAGATCGTTTTGGGCGTGATGCCGTCGCAGGAGAATCTCGTGCTCGAAAGGTTCTTCGACGACAGCGGCAGCATGCAGCTGGTGCTGCATTCGCCGTTCGGCAGCCGTTTGAATCGTGCATGGGGACTGGCGTTGCGCAAGCGGTTCTGCCGCAAGTTCAACTTCGAATTGCAGGCTGCCGCAACGGAGGATGCCATCGTCCTGTCGCTTGGGCCGACACACAGTTTTCCGCTCGACGACGTTTTCCATTACTTGAATTCGAAGTCGGTGCGGCAGTTGTTGTGTCAGGCGTTGCTCGACGCGCCGATGTGGAACATCCGCTGGCGTTGGAACGTGACCCGGTCGCTCGCAGTGCTGCGGCGTCGTGGCGGGAAGAAGATCCCGGCGCAGTTGCAACGCATGGACGCTGAAGATCTGCTCACCGCGATCTTTCCCGATCAGGTGGCGTGTTTTGAAAACCTGCCGGCGGGCGAACGCGAGATTCCGTCGCATCCCCTCGTCGATCAGACAGTCAAAGACTGTCTCGAAGAGGCGATGGATATCGACGGTCTCGAGCGGCTGTTGGCTTCGATCGAACGCAACGAAAAGAACCTCTTTGCCTGCGACGTGATCGAGGCTTCGCCGCTGTCGCAGGAGATTCTCAACGCCCGGCCTTACGCCTATCTCGACGACGCGCCACTCGAAGAGCGCCGCACCCGCGCGGTCTTTCAGCGCCGCTGGCTCGATCCCGAAACTGCGAGCGACATGGGCAAACTCGATCAAGCGGCGATCGATCGCGTGCGTGAAGAAGTCTGGCCCGAACCGCGGAACGCTGATGAACTCCACGACGCGCTGGTGGAACTCGGTTTTGTAACGGCGCAAGAAGGTTCCGCGTGGCAAGAGTTTTTTGCCGAGTTGAAAGGGGATAGGCGCGCGGCAGTGCTGGCGGGCCAAAAACAATTGTGGATTGCCGCAGAGCGACTGCCACAATTAAATACAATTTTTGCGGGTGCTACGCTCGAACCGCCGATCGCCGCTCCGGAAAGCGTCGCAAGGACGGCGTGGACTTTCGAGGACGCCCTCGCCGAGATCATCCGTGGACGCCTCGAGGGTCTTGGGCCAGTTACGGTCGAGCAGTTACTTTCGCAGTCGGGTCTCAACAGGCTCGAGATCGAAACGGCGTTGCTCAAGCTCGAAGCTGAAGGCTTCGTCATTCGCGGACGATTCACGCCTGGCATTACCGAAACCGAGTGGTGTGCGCGCCGCCTGCTCGCTCGTATTCATAGTTACACCTTGAATCGCTTGCGCCAGGAGATCGAGCCGGTCTCCAGCGCCGACTTCATCCGCTTCCTCTTGGCGTGGCAGAAGCTGGCGCCGGAACACCAGATGGAAGGTCCGGAGAGCGTGCGCGCGATCATCGAGCAGTTGGAAGGATTCGAAGCACCAGCCGCAGCGTGGGAAGGCGAGCTGTTGCCGTCGCGACTCGTTGAATACGATCCAGCCTGGCTCGATGCGCTCTGTTTGTCTGGTGAGGTGGTGTGGGCGAGACTGACGCCGCCCGTGCGTTCCGCAAGTGACGGCAATGCCGATCGGCCGCGCGGCGCGGGACCCGTGCGAAACACGCCAATCGCACTTCTGCGTCGCAAGAACTTCGCTTTGTGGAGCTCGGTGTTTCCACCACTAACAACAACCGCTGGAAACGAATTCTCCACTACTACGCAAGTCGTCTACGACTATCTCAAACATCGCGGCGCTTCGTTCTTCACAGACATCGTGGAAAGCACGGGCCTGCTGCGCAGCCAGGTTGAAGAGTCTCTCGCGGAACTGGTCGCGAACGGCGTCGTCGTCTCCGACAGTTTCACCGGTTTGCGTGCACTGCTGACTCCCGGCAGCCGCAAGACCCGAGCTGCCGCCACACGCAAACATCGCCAACCGGTTTACGAAATGGCGAGCGCCGGCCGCTGGTCCATCATTCATCGCGAAAACGGCAACGGCTCAGCCGCAAACCGCAACAACCAGAACCCGATCGATCAGGAGAAAGCGGAAGAGATCGCGTGGACGCTGCTCAGGCGTTACGGCGTCGTCTTCAAACGTTTGCTCGAACGCGAAGGGATGAACCTGCCGTGGCGTGTGCTGTTGCGCATCTATCATCGCTTGGAAGCGCGCGGTGAGATTCGTGGCGGCCGCTTTGTCGCCGGCATATCCGGCGAGCAGTTCGCTTTGCCTGACGCCGTCGGAATGCTGCGCGCGATCCGTCGCGAAGGCGCGCAGGACAGTATGATCTCCGTGAGCGCCGCTGATCCTTTGAACCTCGTCGGCATCATCATTCCCGGCAACCGCATCACCGCTCACACGAGCAATCGCGTGCTCTATCACGACGGCGCGCCAATCGCCGCGCTCGAGTCGGGCGAGACGCATTTTCTCGTCGAGTTGAGCCGTGCAACGGAATGGAAAGCGAAAGCGGCGCTCGTGCGTAAAGCGACGCGCCCCGAACTTCGTTCCTACCTGCAAAGACCTGCATAAGCCACGCCCCACCGATGTCGTTCATTCGCGCACGAAATCGTGTCGAGAACTGGCCTTAGTGTCCGCGCCACTCAGCAAAAACAGGCTTCTCGCAAGAGGCATGGTACTTGCGAAAACCCTTCCGACAAGGGAGGTAGGTGAATGAAGCAAATTTACTCGAGTAAAAAAGTGGGCGGTTACATACTGGCACTCTTCCTGATTCTTGGTTTTACAGCAATCGCCAGCACTAGTGTTCAGGCTCAATACCGTGACGATCGCTATCGCCGCGACCGCGATTATCGTGACGATCGCTATCGTCGCGACCGCGACTATCGCGACGATCGTTATCGCCGGGATCGTTACAGCAACTACGACGTCGCGCGGCAGCAAGGCTACAGTTGGGGCATGAACGTCGGCGCCGCCGACGCGCAGCGCGGACAGAGTTACAACCCGCAGCGTTCACGCTATTGGAAGAACGCGACGCAAGGTTACAACTCGGCTTACGGAAACAGGGGACAGTACAAGCAGGTCTTCCGTGATGCGTTTGAGCAGGGATACCGTGACGGCTGGCAGCGTTTCGCGGGCGACCGCCGGCGCAACAATGGCCGCTGGAACAATCGCTGGCCTTACTAACCAAAAGACAATCCAACACTTAAAGAGGGGTGGCATTTCGGGCCACCCCTTTTTTATGGAAACCGCGTTCGATTGGCACTGCCTTTAGGTTGTGAGAGCACTAGCACAACA
>DASUPR010000127.1:0-3076 GCA_036281015.1 Pyrinomonadaceae bacterium | reverse complement strand
AATGGGTCGACGGCCGCATCACTGCCGGTCACCAGTCGGCGCGCGCCAAGAACAATCTGCAACTGCGAGAAGATCTCGACGAAGCAAAGAAACTCGGCGACGTCGTTCTCGCGGCGCTCGAAAGCAATCCTTTATTCATGTCGGCGGCGTTGCCGTTGAAAGTCTTTCCTCCGCTCTTTAATCGTTATCAGGACGGCCAGTCGTTCGGCAATCACGTGGACAACGCGATCCGCCAGGTGACGGGCACGCCGCATCGCGTCAGGACCGATCTCTCGGCGACGCTTTTCTTCAGCAACCCGGATGAATACGACGGCGGCGAGTTGGTTGTTGAAGATACCTATGGCGTTCATTCAGTGAAACTGCCTGCGGGTCACCTGATCCTGTATCCGTCAAGCAGCGTTCATCATGTTCGGCCCGTGACCCGCGGCGTGCGACTCGCTTCGTTCTTCTGGATACAGAGCATGGTACGCGACGATGGTGAGCGGACGCTCCTGTTCGATCTCGACGTTGCGATCCAGCGTTTGCTGGATGACGTTCCAGACCATCGCTCGGTCGTCGAACTTACTTCCCTCTATCACAATCTTCTACGCCACTGGGCCGACGTCTAAATTCCAAGATCAAAATGAAACGACTGCGTAAGATAATTTTCTGGTGTCATCTTCCGGTGGGTGTGCTCGCCGGCGTCGTCATACTCATCATGTGCGTTACAGGCGTGTTGCTGGCTTACGAAAAACAGATCACTTCGTGGGCCGACACTCGCGGATATCGCTCAGCGCCGCCGAACGCGGAAACGCTCCATCTTCCGGTGGAGACGCTCATAGCGAAAGCGCGCGAAGCGCGTGGTTCCAACCCATCGGCGATAACGTTGAAATCAGACCCGGCGGCGCCTGCTGAGATCGCCTTTGGTCGTGAAGCAACACTGTTCGTGAATCCCTACTCCGGACAGGTCCTCGGCGAGGGATCTCGAGGCGTCCGCAGCTTCTTCCGCACCGTCACTGACTGGCATCGCTGGCTTGGTGCGAAGGGCGATAACCGCAACGTCGCTCGCGCGATCACGGGCGCGTGCAATCTCGGATTTCTGTTTCTGGTGACGAGCGGTTTTTATCTGTGGTGGCCCAGGAACTGGAACTGGAAGGCGCTGAGAAACGTCACCTGGTTTCGCCGCGGGTTACCGGCGAAGGGACGCGAGTTCAACTGGCACAACACGATCGGGTTTTGGTGCGCTCCTGCTTTGTTCGTCGTCGTGATCTCGGCAGTGGTGATCTCCTACACGTGGGCGGGTAATCTTGTCTATCGCATTGCGGGCGAAACGCCGCCTGCTCCGCGCGCCAATCAACCACCTCAAGGTCCACCTTCCGCAGACGCCGCCACCGAACTCAATTCGGCATGGCTGGTTGCGGAACGACAAGTTGGCGATTGGCGAAGCATAAGCCTGCAACTGCCCGCGTCGGCGTCCGCGCCTCTTACTTTCAACATCGATCGCGGCACTGGTGGTCAGCCGCAAAAACGCGGACAGTTAGTGTTGGACCGCACGACAGGCGCCGTGACGCGTTGGGAACCATTCTCATCCAACACTCGCGGCCGGCAGCTTCGTTCGATACTCCGTTTCGCGCACACCGGCGAGGTCGCAGGTGTTGCAGGCCAAACTATCGCGGCGATTGTTTCGCTCGGCGGCGCCGTGCTTGCATTTACAGGATTGGCCCTCGCGTTTCGACGCCTTTACGGATGGCTCTCGAGACGTGCAGCAAGACGTGCGACTCTCGGATTGAAAACGGCCAAAGACACACCTTAGCGCGTGTTATACTCAGCCGCACTTTACTACCACTGACTTACGATGACAGGTTTGCCTTGGCATCCATCTACGACGACGATTTGCGGCCTCTCGATCTTGACGATGTAAAGACCTATCCGCTCGCCTCCCGCACGAGCAAAGTCAAACTCAGCGAATTCGCCGCCCCGTTACCGAACGATGCGTCTCTCAGTTCGTTCTTGTCGAGCCTGCCTGACGTGCTCGCCGTCCAATCGTTACGCCAATTGACCGCTCGCATTCAGCGTGCGCGCGAGTTGAAGAAACCCATCATCTGGGGAATCGGCGGTCACGTAGTCAAGACCGGACTCGCCCCACTGCTGATCGATCTGATAAAGCGTGGTTTTGTTTCAGCATTTGCGGCAAACGGATCGGTGCTGGTCCATGACGCCGAGATCGCGATGATCGGCTCAACTTCGGAAGACGTTGACGCCACTCTTTCGGAAGGTATCTTCGGCGGCGCGGAAGAAACAGGCCAACTCCTAAACAGCGCGGCACTCGACGGCGCGCGCGATCAGATCGGGCTCGGCGAAGCAACCGGCCGCGCATTGATCGCCCGCAATCCACCGCATCGCGATTATTCACTGCTGTGCACTGCGTACGATGCGAAGATCCCTTTCACCGCTCACGTAACGATTGGCGGCGACATCGCCCACTTCCATCCAAAAGCTGACGGCGCGTCGTTAGGTGCTGCCACGCATACGGACTTCCGGCTCCTGGCGGCGCTCGTGAAAGAGATGGACGGCGGCGGTGTTTATTTGAACGTAGGATCGGCGGTCGTGCTGCCTGAGGTTTTTTTGAAGTGCATCACGCTGGTGCGTAACCTGGGTCATCCGCTGACGGAAATCACGACTGCCAACTTCGATTTCATTCAATCCTATCGACCGTTGACTAACGTCGTAAGACGTCCGACTGAAAAGGGCGCCGGTCACGGCTACTCGATCACCGGCCATCACGAATTGACGATTCCACTGCTCGCGGCAATGCTCATCTGCAAATAAAAAAGGAGGCCACGAAATCGCTAACCTCCTCTACGCTTGTTTTTGCCGCGAGAACGGCGTCTTACGGTCTTTTCTTGCCGCCTCGATCTTCCTTGGGCGGCTTTTGCGGAGGGTTCGACGGTCTGCCACCGCCGCTACCTCCTCCCTTTTTGTCGATGACTTTCACGGGTCTTTTGTCCGGCCGTTTGTCCTGTCCTTTGCCCTGGCCCCTGCCTTGGGCAAACGCGCCGGCCGACACCAGTGTCGTCATCACCACCGCCGCCACTAT
>DASUPR010000126.1:0-3180 GCA_036281015.1 Pyrinomonadaceae bacterium | reverse complement strand
TCTCCTCCGCGCAGTCACGTTAGCTCACGAAAACGGCAACAAGTGGTATGCGGCACAAGCACTGCGAACACTCGCCCGTTGTTATATAGCGATCGAGGATCCCGAAGGTGCATTGACGAAAGCACGCGAGGCTTTGTCGCTGGCTGAAATCATCGGAGATCGCCAGGCGATCTGTGAGTCGCGCCTGATCGCGGCCGAAGCTTACCTGCAAACACGTGAACTTGATGAATGCTCACGTGAGCTTCAGTTTGTGGCCGACCAAACGACTGACTCTGCGACCGATCTCGGTTTCACTGGTGAGGCACATCGCCTCAACGGCATTCTGAACATGATGAGCAACGATAACGCCGCGGCCGCACAGCATTTCGGCAGCAGTGTTTCCATCTTCGACATGCTCGGAGATCGTTATCGTGCGGCGCGGGCGCATCTCGAGCTTGGACGAGCTTACGCGACGATCCTGCCTGACCGTGCCGGCGAACATCTGAGTCGCGCGTTGAATACGTTTAGAGAGCTTGGCGCGCGTGTTGATTTGTCGCGTGCGGAAGAAGAGCTGCGCGATCTTGCGCGTTCGACTCCGGAAAAAAATCAGGAGCAATCGGCGCTGACGCAACTCTTAACGTTGCGTCTTGCTGAGGCAGTTGCTTCGCGCGAGCTGTTGCTGCGTGAGCTTGCCGCCGTGATGCGGCAGGAAACTGGCGCGCAGCGTGTACTTATCATGGAAAAAGGCGAGCGCAACGAACCGCGTGTCGTCATCTCGATCGGGTGCACGCCGGCTGACGCCGTTAAGATTGCCGTGGATTTGAATGACATTGACGACGACCGGGGCCGCGAACGCTACTGCAAAAAGAACGACGCGGAGTTGATCTTCCTGAAATCGTCCAATGCGCCGCCGGCGACGCTTTATTTAGCGCCGCGGAATCGTTCAGCGCTGCCGAAAGGTGTCGCGCTAGAACCGTTGTTGCGCGTGGTTGAGCTGGGAATGGATGTTTGTGCACTCCGCGCTGGAGCGCAGAAGAGTGGCAACCAGGAACGTTCCGATGAGCTGGCAGGTACCAGTTTAATGCCCGGGTTCATTCATTCCAGCCCCGCGATGACGCAGTTGGTCGAGGAAGTTCACAAGATTCGTTCGTCGGACGTGACTGTGCTGGTCACGGGCGAATCAGGCACGGGTAAGGAACTGGTGGCGCGTGCGATTCACGCGATCTCGTCGCGGCGCGCGAAGGTTTTCGTTCCGTTTAACTGTACGGCGGTGCCAAAGGAGCTCTCGGAAGGTTACCTGTTTGGTTACCGGCGTGGAGCTTTCACGGGCGCGGTTTCAGACTCGCACGGTGTGATTCGAACTGCGGCCGGCGGCACGTTGTTTCTCGACGAAGTCGGCGATCTGCCGCTCGACGTTCAGCCAAAACTGCTTCGATTCCTGCAGGAAGGCGAGATTCAACCGCTGGGCGAACAACGGCCGAGCAAAGTCGACGTGCGTATCATCGCGGCGACGAACACGGATCTCGAGGAGATGGTGGCGCAGGGACGTTTTCGTGAGGACCTTTATTACCGTCTCAACGTGATCCGGTTGCGTGTGCCGCCGTTGCGCGAGCGCCGGTCGGAGATACCGACGATCGTCAACTACTACGTCAACCATTACTCGGCGAAGTTTGGTCGCAAGGACATTCAGATCACGCCGCAGGCCGTGGACCTGCTGATGGTGAGCGACTGGCCTGGCAACGTGCGCCAGCTTTGTAACGAGATTCAGCGCACGGTCGCGCGTTCTGAGGATGGGACGATAATCACGCCGGAGCACCTGTCGCCGGAGTTGAAGCGAACGTCTTCCCCGACGACTCCGTCAGCGACGGCTGCTTCTATTGCTTCGTTACCGTCTTCAACACTGCAAGGTCCCGGCGGGACGCTGGCTCACGCTTTGGCTGAAGTAGAGCGTCGCATGATTTCGGACGCCTTGCGCCGTCACGGCGGGAACATTTCCCGCGCTGCCCGCGAACTGGGTCTCACCCGCCGCGGCCTCTACCTCAAACTCGAGCGCCACGAACTCAGCGCCAAGGCCGGTTAAGGTTTTCCCCTGAATCCCAACAGACACTGCTAGGTGATTACAAGTTTTCGTTGGGCAATTTCCTGCGCGATGCTGCAGATCTTGTTGATGTCGAACGGTTTTGCTACGACCCAATCGGCGTTGACGGCGTTTCTGGTCTGGACGCTGATCGCGTCAGCCCAGCCGCTGATGATGGCGAGCGGGATCGTCTTCGACCGCTCGCGAATCTCCGTGCAGAGCTCCCAGCCGTTCATGTCGGGCATGCCAATGTCGGTGAAGACGGCGTCAAACTTCCCGCCGTACTGCTCGTAAAGCGCCAGCGCAATTTCACCGCTTTGCGCCGAGACCACTTCGCAGCCTTCAGCTTCGAGCGCTTCGATCAGCACCTCGCGCACGTGAGTCTCGTCGTCAACCACCAGCACACGAATCTTGTCGTCCGGAGCGGTGGCGCCGTGCGCTTCGGGCAGTGCTCCAACAGCGTCCGGCGTTTCAGCCACGACTTTCGGTAGTGAAATCTTGAAGGTGGTGCCGCGGCCGGGTTCGCTGTCGACCTCGATGGAGCCCTCGTGACGGCGGATGATACCGAAGCTCACGGCGAGGCCCATGCCCGTGCCGGCCTTGCCTTTGGTGGTGAAGAACGGATCGAAGAGGCGTTGCTTCACATCGGGGCTCATGCCGGTCCCGGTGTCGCCGACGCAGATGACGACGCGTTCGCGGTTTTCCAGCGTGGCGAGGCGGATCTCGCCGCCGGACGGCATGGCGTCGATGGCATTGTAGATCATATTGACCAGCACTTCGCGCAGTTCAACCGGGTCGCCTTTGACGTAAGCCTGGCAATCGGCGTGCAGGGCAAAGCGTATCTGGGCAAACTCTGAGCGGGCCTCCCAGCGCGGGCGGGTCATTTCGCAGGCATCCTTGAGCAGTTCGGCGATGGAGATGGTTTCGAATTCGCGGCTGGGGCGTTGGCGAGCGAAGTCCTGGATACGGCGGATGATGTGGGCGCCGTCTTCGGCGCTCTTGATGATCAGCTCGAGGCCGGATTTGATTTTCGTCTCGTCGTTACTGTTGCGGAGGATCAACTGGGCGCGGCCAAGGATGCCGGTCAGGGTGTTGTTGACGTTGTGGGCGACGCCGAAGGAGAG
>DASUPR010000125.1:0-17156 GCA_036281015.1 Pyrinomonadaceae bacterium | reverse complement strand
GCGTTGCCGTTGAGCGCCGTGATCACATCGCCACGACGCAGACCCGCACGATCTGCCGCACTACCTCCCTGAACGTTGTAAACCACCACGCCCGGTCCCTGCGTAACGCCCAACCGCGTCGCTTCTTCAGAAGGAATCCTGAGCACTGTGATTCCGAGTTGCCCACGCCTGACCTGGCCCGAATTGATCAACTGCTCCACGACCGTGCGCGCCATGTTTGACGGCACCGCAAAGCCCAACCCAATGCTTCCTCCCGACGGCGAAAGTATCTGCGAGTTGATGCCGATCAACTCGCTGTTGGTACTAACAAGCGCGCCGCCCGAGTTGCCGCGATTGATCGGCGCATCAGTTTGCAGAAAGTCTTCAAAGCTGCCGTTGCTCAACCCCGTCTGCCGTCCCTTCGCGCTGATGATTCCCAAGGTCACGGTTTGGCCCACGCCCAAAGGATTACCGATCGCCAACACCACATCGCCGACGCGCGTGCGATCCGAATCACCCAACACGAGCACCGGCAAACCGCTCGCCTCGACCTTCAGCACCGCGAGATCGCTCGGCGGATCGGTACCGACGACCCGCGCGTCGAGCGAACGCCCGTCGTTAAGGTCAACTTTGATCTGTTCCGCGCCGTCGATCACGTGGTGGTTCGTCAGGATGTAACCATTCGCGTCGATGATCACGCCCGAACCCAGGCCCTGACGCGGCTCGGCGCGTGGCTGTTGCTGGTTCCGGTCGCCGAAGAACTGGCGAAAGAACGGATCGTCCATGAACGGAAACTGCTGTGGCTGCCGCACACGCATTTGCGAATGAATCGTGACCACCGCCGGCACGGCTTTGCTCACGACGTCGGCGTACGACGACACGGGCATCACCGCCGGGTTGCTGCCGCTCGCCGGATTTGCGGCTCCGCCACCGCCGGAATTCGGATCGGACGTAGACGTTAGTCGATAGTTGCCATTGCCTTCTCGTTGACGATTGCACGCACTCTGCGAAGCGACGATCGCCAGCACGAGCAACACGCAAACCGCGAATGATGTTGATCTGGTTGCCACAATAATTCCTTTCTCTTCACTGCATCCGGCGGTGCATCTCCGCCAGCTCCCGATTCAACTCTTCGATCCGTCCGACGAGATCGAGTATCACAGCAGCGCCCGCGTAGTTGACGCCGAGGTCGCGCCGCAGCCGCTGCATGCGGCGAAGCTGGATCACCACGCGCCGTGGCAATCGTGGCTCATCCGCTTCACTCGTAACCGTTTCGATCAAGCCGCGTTCGGCGAGTCGCATCACGAGCGAACGCCTCGCGCCCACCGTTTCGGCCACTACGTCGAACGTCAATGGTTCATCAAGATCCGGATCGTATATCGACATCGTCCTGAAACCTACTTTCAAACATTAACGCCGCGGATCGAATCGCGAGGTCCGCTGCAACTCCTCGTACAAGCGACGATCTTCAGCGCTTACCTCTTTCGGCACCACGATCTTCATCCGCACGTATTCATCGCCTCTGCCACCATTGCGCTTGTTCAATCCCTGCCCACGTAGACGCAGACGTTGGCCCGTGTTCGTGCCCGGCGGAACAGTCACTTCAACTTTGCCGTCGATCGTCGGCGCTTCGACTTTCGCGCCCAGCACCGCTTCCCACGGCGCAATCCTCAATTCAAATTCGAGATCGTCGCCGTTCACTCGGAAAAGCGGATGCGGCCGGAGTCGGATGTGCAGGTAAAGATCGCCGGGCTCGCTGCCGTCGCTGCCCGCGCCGCCCTGGCCCGGCAGACGTATCGTCGATCCATCGCGGACGCCGGCCGGAATGTTCACTTCAATAACTTCACCGCTCTGCATCTGAAGTGAGCGCCGTCCGCCTCGATGCGCTTCTTCGAGCGACAACTCCAGTTCGCCTTCGACGTCGCGGCCGCGGCCGCTGCGTGGTCCTCTGCCACGTCCTGCGCGACTGAAGATCTCCTCAAAGATATCGAAACCCTCACCACCCGCGCTGCGGAAACCGCCGAAATCAAAATCGCTGAAGTCGAACCCGGGTTCGGCGCCTCCCCGACGTGGTCCACCCGCGCGTTGCGCTTGTTCCCAACCCGGCGGCGGTGCTCCTGCGCCCGACTTAACCGCGCGCCAGTTTTCACCGTACTGGTCGTAAAGTTTTCTGTCTTCAGGATTAGCCAGGACGTCATAAGCCGCCTGGACCTGTTTGAATTGTTCTTCAGCAGCTTTGTCGCCCGGGTTCAAATCAGGGTGAAACTTGCGCGCGAGTTTCCGATACGCTTTTTTTATGTCATCGTCGGAGGCGTCGCGCTTTACGCCGAGCACCTCGTAATAATCTTTGATATTTGCAGCCATTTTTTCGCCGTGCAATATATGATTGCCGACCTTGCATGGTTGTCTCGTGCTGTGTAGAAGTTTTTCGTTTTTGGTGTTTGATTCGTGGAGTTACGTTTCAACGGGCGTTGAAACAGACGAGTAGGTGAAAACCCGCAGAATGTTATAGGTGCGAGAGGCGGGAAACTCCCACAATTCCCACCGTCATTGGTTCACGTGCCTTACCCCACGCGAAGCGCGAGCGCGCTCACCCCAGTCGGGAGTGAAGAACCAAAGTCACCAGGCTCCAGAGCCCTGTTTGCATCAGGAGCCGATGTCCTCGCACTGTGCGCGTGATTGTAGTGAGAAGACCTGAGTAGGAATATCGGGGTTTTCCCTGAGCAAAACTCAGGGTTCGCCCGCTCTAGCGGGTGTTAGTTATAATCCGTTAACCGACACGTCGCTGAAAGTGTGTGTCTATGCAAGATACCCCCGCACTCTACGCCAAACTCATTCACTCACTCGATGGGATTGTGTGGGTGGCCGACGCTGAAACTTTTCAATTTACGTTTGTCAGTCCACAAGCCGAACGGATTCTTGGTTTTCCAATCGAGCAATGGTTTGAGCCCGACTTCTGGCGCAAACACACGCACCCCGACGATAGGGACTGGTGCTCGGCGTTTTGTATGGACTCTGTAGAGCGCGGGCAGGACCACAAGTTTGAATATCGAATGATCGCTGCTGACGGCACCATCGTGTGGTTACACGACATCGTTTCGGTGCGGGTTGAACGCGGAGGCGGTATTTCCCTCAGCGGCATCATGCTCGACATCACTAACCGCAAGCAGGCGCAGGACGAACTCCGCAAGCAAACCGAAATCCTGCAAAAGATCGTGGACCATCTTCCGATCATGATCACCTTTCGCGACGCGGCCGGACGTCTGAAACTTGTGAACCAGGAATGGGAACGCACGTTTGGCTGGTCGCTGGCAGAGGCGCGAAACCGTAAAGGCGACATCCTGCCCGAGGTTTATCCGGATGCGTATCACCTCCGCCGCGCGCGCGAATGGATTGCCGAGGCAAACGGCGAATGGCTCGACTTCAAATCGAAAACCCGCGACGGCGAGTTGATCGATACAACGTGGGCCATCGTGCGGCTGCCGGATGAGACCAGCGTCTGCATCGGCCAGAACATCACCGAGCGCAAGCGCGCCGAAGAAGAACGCAAGCAACTGCTGCAACGCCTGATCACGGCACATGAAGACGAGCGGCGTCACTTGTCGCGCGAGTTGCACGACAACATCGGCCAATACCTTTCAGCACTACTTCTCGGTCTCGAATCCTGCGCGCGTTTGCCGCAACTTCCCGCCGCGGCGTTGGACAAGCTGTTGTACCTTAAAGAAACGACGAAACAACTCGAGCTGGACGTGCACGGCGTTGCGCTCGAGTTGCGTCCGACAACGCTCGACGATCTCGGACTGGAAGCGGCGTTGTCGAGCTTGACGCGTGAGTGGGCGCGAAGGCACGAGCAAAGAATCAAAGCTGTCTTCAACAGCACCGGGTTCAACAATCACGCCGAACGGCTTTCGTCTGAAGGGGAAGTCGCGATTTACCGGGTCGTGCAGGAAGCGTTGACCAACGTTTCCAGGCATTCGAAAGCCGACATCGTCAGCGTGATTCTTGCGTGCGACGATCGTTACGTGCAGGTGATCATCGAAGACAATGGCGTCGGTTTCGACGCCGAGAACCTGATGCGTGGTCCGACCGACAATCGCCGGCTGGGATTGATGGGCATGCGTGAGCGCGTGCAACTCGTCGGCGGTGATTTCCAGATTGAATCAGGCGCGGGCACGACGATCGTGGTCAGCATTCCGCTCTTGCGAAACGGATCGACTGGAGATGGTTAAGCTGAAAATACTGCTGGCCGAAGATCATCGCATCATGCGCGAGGGCTTGAAGCGATTGATCGACGAGCAGCCAAACATGGAAGTGGTTGGCGAGTCTGACGACGGCATCGACGCGTGGCAGAAAGCGTGTGAGTTGGAACCGGACATCGTGTTGATGGACGTTTCGATGCCGCGCATGAACGGCGCGGATGCGACTGCAAAGATTCGCGAGCTGTGTCCGCACGTTAAAGTCATCGCGTTGACGGCGCATCGGGCCAGCGCCTATTTGAACCAGATGCTCAAGGCTGGTGCTTCGGGTTACGTGCTCAAGCACGGCGCTTTCGACGAACTGCTCGACGCGATCCAGACGGTGTCGAAAGGCGGGCGATACATCGATCGAGCTTCGCAGGAAGTGATGGTCAATGCGCCGCCGGACAACGTGACGTGGAAAGGCGAACCGCAGGGAAAGCCGTTGTCAGAGCGTGAGATTCAGGTGATCTCGCTGGTTGCAAACGGGTATACGAATAAAGAGATCGCGAACCAGCTCGCGATCAGTGTGAAGACGGTTGAGAGCCACAAAGCCAACTCGATGCAGAAGCTCGATCTGAAGAGCCGTGCTGAGATTGTGGATTACGCGCGGTTTCGCGGTTGGATCTGAAGTAAATCCTGAAACGACAAGCCGTTTGTTCGACCGGACCAGGTGCCGTAGTGGATTGGTTTGCTTAACCCCAGGCCATGCATATCCAGCAACTCCAGAACGTAATTTTCGTCGTAGGCTGACGCGCTTTCCGGGCTGTGTTCGTAGACGTAGCGCCAATGGTCGTTGCCGTACTTGAACTGGAAAGCGTTCTTTGCTTCCGCGGCGAGCGCTCGTTGTTCGTCGTTCAGGAGGAAGAAACTCGCGAGGCAGCGGCCGTTTGGTTTGAGTAGTCGCGCGATCTGGCCCAGGTAGTTTTCGACTTCTCGTGGACGCAGGTGTGTGAAGACTGATTTCAGCAGGATCACGTCGAAGGACTGCGCTTCGTAAGGCAGTTTGTTATCACTGATTTGCGCGAATTGAAAGTTTGGTTGCGTGATGTGGTTGACGCACCACTTGATCGACGGACCGTGAATATCAACTCCGGTGTAGCTGCCGTCGCTGTCGAGAAAGTCTCTTAATTGCAGCGCCATCAATCCGCAGCCGCAGCCGATGTCGAGAATGCTCTCGTGTGGTTGCAAGCCGACGAGCAGCCGCAAGTACGTCATGAACTCCGCGCCGGAAGCTTCAAACGAGCGCAATGGACCAACGTGACGCCGCAGATGCAAAGGCGGAAAGTCGGCTTTGCCGTTTACTAAGCGCGAGACATAGTCGAGCGGCGTTAATGTGAGGTAAGCGAGAGTTCGTAGATTTCTGAGTACGCTGATCGACCGGCGGGAGAGTCGTTGCTTTGCTGGCATTCACACGGCTAGTCGATCTCTTTCTCTTTCGGATCGACTCTCTTCACTGAATAAGAATCGAGATATTGCGGATCGCGTCCGTGCGCGATCGTGACGTAAGCCAACTGCCCACGACGCGCGCCGACTTCGTGCGTGAACTTGTAATTGCCCTGATAGTTCAGTCGCTGCGCGTGTTTGACGTCGACGACGTCCTGGTAACGGATGCGTGGTCCACCCGCGCGCGCTATGGCCGTAATATAGCGCACGCGGTACTCAGGATCGTAGCCGAGGAGGATATGTGAGACGCGCGGATCGTTGACGGCCCAAACTTCCTGCCGCTTGCGTTCCTGCTTCTCGAGACGGCCAATCGTCTTCAACTTCGCTTGGGCCGCCTCGCGGCTCTCACCCAAAGCGACACCCAAAATCTCCGGGCGCCCTTTCGCCTCCACGGCCAAGGCGCCCGCCACCAGCAGCATGCAAAGAATGATTAGTCGGGTCATTTGTTTTTGTGGTTACTTCGTCCTCACGCTTGCGACGTTTGAATAGCTCGAACGCCCGCCACTGTTCGCCGCGCGCACGCGGTAGAAGTAGGTCGTTTTGCGAAAGACGGTGTTGTCAGTGTAAGTCCGCGTGTTGGCGCCGAGAGTTGCGATCTGAATGTAGCCTCCCGCAACGGTCGTCGAGCGCTCGACGAGGAAATTGTCTTCGTTGTTCGAGTTGTCGGTCCAGTTGAGGATCACCGATCCCTTCCCATGGCCCGCAACAGAAGTGAGCCCCGTCGGTGTAGCAGGCCGCGCCTGGCACGCCGCATTTCCGATCAGCGTGTACCCGACCGCCGTACTCGGACTCCCGTAGTTCGCGTTGTCAGGCACAACGGCCACGACCGGCACACGCACGAACATGCGCGACAACCGCGCGCCCGCCTGCGGGTTGCCAATCTTGTTGTTCGAAACAACAAGCGTGATCGTGTCCGTGGCAGTGTCGTACTTGCTGCCCGCGTCAAGATTGCCAACCGCGGTCGCCGTGCCTTGCGAGTTATCCGCGTTGTGAACGTAAGTGCCGTAACGGAAACTGGCCGCTCCCAACAGATCCGTTTGCATCCCGACAAAGTAGCCGTTGTTATCCGCGCCAGTGAAGTAAACGCGCCACTGCGTGTTCGGCGTCTGCGGGTCCGCAAGGTCAGCCATCTTCAACGTGAAGACAAGCTTCTGCGAACCATCAGCCGAGTACGGCTCCGCGATATGCAACGAACGAATGTCGTGACTTCCCAGCGTGTCCAACGAATCGCCCGCAGCATCGGTCAACACCGTCACGCCCACACCCGCGCACGGACTCTCGGGCACAGTCGGAACCACGCGCGCAGACGACGCGCCTTCACCATTCGCATTCAAGGCCGTGACGCGATAATAAAACGTCGCGCCGCTGGTCTCGTTGTCGACGTAACCGTTGACGTCCGCGCCAAACGTGGCGATCGTAGTTTCCGCGCCGCCTTCAATACCGCGGTAGAGACGATAAGCCGTAATCGGCGAACCGCCATCGTCAGGTATGGACCACGCGAGATTCACCGCATCGCCGTCTCGCGTCGCGACGAGTTGCGGCGGCGCGGGCGTGGCGTTCGCAGGCGAATCGAAAGCAACGAACAGTCGCTTGCCGCCAGTCTGGCGAATGATCGTCGCTTTATCAGTGCCGTCGTTGTCGAAACCGTCAATGCGTCCATCACCGTTCCGATCGACTCCGCGAATGCAATCACCTGTGACACAACCGTCAGCGTAAGCCGCGAGCACACGGCCCTGCTTGTCGATAGTCACATCGTTGAAGTCGAGCAGATTGCGCGTTCCGTCAGGACAGCCGGTACCTTCGGTGCAAATAACACCACGTTGGACCGGATCGTTCGGCGTCGCGTTCACCGTTACCCAGCTCGCGCCGCCGTCATACGTCGTGGCGATATAACCAAACCACGCACCCGGGAATGTTCGATCCGTGGCGCGGCCATTCGCGCCCGGTGTCGTCGAACCGAGGAAAAAGAACGCCGCGCGATCGCCGTCGCCGCCGACCACTGCCGGAAACACTGTGTTCTGAACGCCTTGCGCCGCGCCGACGTCTTGCACGTGTTCCCACGTGGCGCCGCGATTGCGAGAAACGGCGACTCGCGCATGTCCATCGCCGTCTGCAAAGCCGAAATAAACAGTGCCGTCAGCGCCGATGCCGACTGACGGATCGGTATCGCCCGGCGTGCTTCCCTCAACCGTGCGGATGGACCACGTCAGACCATTGTCTTCAGACACAGCGACACCCTGTTTCCCGTCGCACGATTTGTTCGGCACGTAAACAGTGCCGTCAGGCGCGACTTTGATGTGACCGTGCAAACCTCCGCACTGCGCGAGCGTCCACATCGGTAACGCTGGTCCAAAAGTGAAACCGCCGTCATCGCTGCGCGCGATCTCCGCAAGACCGATGTCCTGCGAAGCGTAATAAACCGCGTTCGGATAAATCTTCCCATTCGGGCCAGGCCGCTGAATCGCGGCGCCCTTGAGACTGCCGTCAGGGTTACGCGCATAAGGACCGCCGCCGACTGTTTGGTGGTCCACGCCGGAGTTGATGCCGGAGCCCTGGCTGATGGTCCAATTCGCACCGTCGTCGTCAGTGAACGACATGAGACTCGCTTTGCCGAGCAATTGCGAGACAAACGTGCGATTGGTCCGGCTTGCTCCCGCATCGCTGTCCGTGAACAGAATCGGATCGAGCGAGAGCAGCGAAGTGTTTGGCGCGCTCACGTCTGTCCATGTCGCGGGGGCCGGCGACGCGGTGTCGTCAAACTTCACGCGCAGGGTCTGCAGCGAAGCGATGAACATCGCATTGCCGGTCTCCCAGTTGACCCCGATTGTCGGCTCGCCCGCCGAATTGCCGAGTTCGGGTGGCGCGGGATAGTTGTGAAAACGCGGACCGGCTTCGCTCGATGGTGTGGGAGTTGGTTGGGGCGCGGGTTTGTTCTCGATGGTGGCGCTGCCGCGGTATTGATCGAGCGCCGTGGCCGCGTAGTAAACAGCGCGAACAGTGTAGACGCCGGTGCCGCTCGTTGCGGGATCGATGGTCGTGTCTTCCCACGTGAGTGGCTCGGTGGGCGATGTGGCGCCGCGTCCCGAGCTGCCGACCAGCGGACCGGAGTTTGAATCCTTATGAATGTAGAGATCGAAATCGGTAGCCGGTAACTGCCACTCGATCTTGATGCGGATAAGCTTGCCTGCCCAGTCTGCCTGCGTGCCGCCGACTGTCAAGGTGAACGTATCGCACGTGACTCCTTCCTGACAGAGATCCTCAGGCGCGATGAGTCCGAGTGGCGCATTGATCGCGCCGCCACCGGTTGCCGTGCCCGTCCATGTAACAGGCGCGGTCGCAGTTGGATTGATTGTCGCCCCGGATGGGGACGACGCAGACGTGCTCCTCAGCAGCGGCAACACCGCGATTAACAACGTCACGATAAAGGCGGCTGCGATCAAAGCACGCCACGTTCTTAGCTCGCGTCGCGAACCCTGTAAACCATTTCCCCGTCGGAAGAGAAACTTATCCATTGTATTTTCTCCTGCTAGAAATGGGGGTTTGGCGGCCAAGGATTGCGTGAAAACGGAGGAGTTCAGGCCGCGCTGTAGAACGGCGCAATTACTACCGAGGAAAAGTTACAGAGCAGTCACGCTTTGCCTGCAATTTAAATGAGAACACCTTGCAGTAATCTTGTGACGCGCCAGGCCCACGCGCGAAGTTTTGGGTTCAGCCTTTAGGCTGCTGGTCTAAGCAGCAAGCTAAAGCTTGAAGCTTGGTCCAGGTTATTTTGAGATCAATCCGGCGATCACGGTTAACTTCGAAGGCTTGAAACCGCTGATCGATGCGACTATTCTGCGCGAACGACTTAGGTTGTTTGATTTGAGTCTGACTGATCCGGTTTCACTCATTGCGGCTGCGTTGTTGTTGCTGGGTGTCGCGCTGCTGGCTGGTTATCTGCCTTCACGCCGCGCCACGCGCGTGGACCCGATCATTGCGCTTCGATGCGAATAGTTCCCGAGCGGCTTCACAATCAAAAACTCTCGTCGCCAGGCTGCAAAACCGCCGTGGACGTGGTGCGCTGGCTGGGCGCGGTGCAGGCGCAGGACTTTCCCGCAGCAAAATGGGCGCTCGGGCTGCGCATGCGATCCGCTACCGACCGCGCGATCGAGGAGGCCTACAACCAGGGCCAAATACTTCGTACGCACGTGATGCGTCCGACGTGGCACTTCGTCGCGCCGGAAGACATTCGCTGGATGCTGGAGTTGACCGCGCCGCGTGTGAATGCGCGAGCTGGTCCATACTTCCGCAAGTACGAGCTCGATGCGGCCGTCTTCAAACGCACCAACAAGATTCTGACGAAAGCTCTGCAAGGCGGGAAACACCTCACTCGCGCTGAACTGCGAGCCGCGCTGAACAAGTCGGGCGTAGCGGCTGACGACCTCATTCGCCTCACGCACATCATGCTTCGCGCAGAACTGGATGGGATTGTATGCAGTGGCCCACGGCGCGACAAACAATTTACCTACGCATTGATTGACGAGCGTGTTGCGCCGGCGCAAAGCCTGACGCGCGACGAGGCTTTAGCAAAACTCACCGAACGCTATTTCACGAGTCACGGACCCGCAACTTTGGCTGACTTCGTCTGGTGGTCCGGTCTCACCGCCCGCGACGCAAAACGCGGGGTTGAAATCAGCGCTCGTAACCTCCAAAGCGAAACCACAGACGACAAAACCTACCTACTCACCCGAGCAAAACCTTCCTCAAGATCTCCACTTTATCCGTCACATCTCCTCCCGGCATACGACGAATACAGCGTTGCTTACAAGCATCGCGACGCCGTTGTTAGTCTCGGTCCAACAGTTATTGTCGATGGGAAAGCAGCGGGCACGTGGAGGTCCACGACTGATAAGCGATTGGTGACGATCACGGTCACGCCTTCAAGGGCTTTGAAGAAGGCCGAAACACTCGCGATTAAAGAAGCCGCCGAGCGATACGCCGCGTTTATCGGTTTACCCGCGCATGTTCATATTTGAACGCGTGCCAACCCGCGGTCACACGTTCTATCTCTGTGTTTCTGCGTCTCCGTGGTGTTTATCGATCCACGGAGGCACAGCCGTTGCGATCCTCTCCTCCCGTTAGCAATACCTTTCGACAAAGAGGAGTACCGACATGGACATAGGAATAATCGGCGCCGGCCAGATCGGCGGCACGTTGACGCGACGTCTGACAGAACTCGGGCACAACGTGTTCGTCGCCAACTCGCGCGGACCGGAAACGCTGGCAGACCTCGCGCGCGAAACTGGCGCCACGCCCGTCACGCCTTACGAAGCAGCGCGGCGCGGCGAGATCGTGATCGTCACGATTCCGCAGAAGAACATCCCTAAATTGCCGCGCGATCTGTTTGCGAATGTGCCGGAAGACGTCGTCGTGGTCGACACCGGCAACTATTACCCGCAGCAGCGTGATGGCCGAATCGAAGGCATTGAAGACGGCTCGACCGAGAGCCGTTGGGTTTCGGAGCAACTCGGCCGTCCCGTGGTAAAAACCTTCAACAACATCTACGCCGATCACCTGCTGCGCCGAGGCGTTCCGGCAGGCACACCGGGACGAATCGCGTTGCCGGTCGCCGGTGATAATGCGCAAGCGAAAGCGAAAGTGATCAGACTGCTCGATGAACTCGGCTTCGACGGCGTTGATGCCGGGACGATCGATGAGTCGTGGAGACAACAGCCGGCCACTCCAGTCTACGGCACTGACTACGACGCTGAAGGCGTGAAGCGCGCGTTGTCGGAAGCCAGCCCGGAACGCAAACCTGAATGGCGCGCGAAACAAAAGGGAGCGGGTAAGGGCCAGTAGACCCAGCATCGCGATCGCCGCGGCCGTCTTCAATTCGCCACACAAACTTGTTCGTTTTAACAGGACTAGAGCGTAGCCCAGCGCTACAACTGTGATCCAGAGACATGGACGATCACAAACTGTAGTTGGACCAGGGGAGGTGAATGTAGATGGCCAGATACGGAAAGAAGGCCGGCGAGAAAGTTGAGAAGGCGATGCACGAGCGGAAGCAAGGCACGTTGAAGAGCGGCCGCTCGGGCAAGAAAGTAACCAGCCGGAAGCAGGCTATCGCGATTGGGTTGTCCGAGGCGCGTGAGGCAGGCGGCAAGGTGCCACCAGCAAAGAAAGGATCCAAGAAGGGATCAAAGAAAGGTTCGAAGAAGGGTTCGAAGAAACGATCTACGAAGAAGCGGTCGTCGAAGAAGAGTTCTTCGAAGAAGTGATCGCAACTTTCCTTGTTCGCTGCGGTTGAATCGCGGCTAACAACAAAGAGCATTCCCACTGGTATCAACGTTGCACACGTCGCAGCAGGCCCGCTTAGCGATTGGAAAACGTACGTTGAAAGGAGCACGAGTGCCATGAAATCGCTTTGGGCGCTCCGCAATATCACTTGGTGGGAGTTGGGCAAAAGAGTCTGGACGGAAGCCAACAACGATCGCGTCTTCGGGCGCGCCGCCGAGCTCTCCTACTACTTCCTGCTCGCACTGTTCCCGTTGCTGATCTTCATGACGTCGGCCATCGGCATCGTCCTCGGCTCCGACATGGGCACGCGGCAGCAGTTCTTCAGTTATCTCGCGCGCATCATGCCGGCCTCGGCTTTTCAACTGGTCAACGACACGATGCTCGAGGTGTCTCAATCGAGTGGCGGTGGAAAACTGTCGTTCGGTTTGCTCGCGGCGCTTTGGGCAGCGTCAAACGGCATGAGCGCGATCACTGATTCACTCAACGCTGCTTACGACGTCGAGGAAGGACGCCCGTGGTGGAAACAACGCCTCGTCGCGATCACGTTGACCGTGACGCTCTCGGTTCTGATCATCTCGGCTTTGCTTCTGGTAGTCGCGGGCGGTCACATCGCCGAAGGCATCGCCAACGCTTACGGCTTTGGCCCCGCTTTCGCGATCGTGTGGAAGATTATTCAGTGGCCGATCGCGCTCGCGTTCATGATTCTCGCGTTTGCTTTGATCTACTACTTCGCGCCCGATCTGCGTGACCAGAAATGGACGTGGCTCACACCGGGCGCGGCGATCGGCGTCGTATTGTGGGTGTTGGTCTCGCTCGGTTTTCGTCTCTATCTCGAGTTTTTCAATTCCTACAGCGCGACCTACGGCTCACTCGGAGCCGTGATCATTCTCATGCTCTGGCTTTATTTCACCGGCGCGGCTGTGCTGATCGGCGGCGAGATAAACTCCGAGATCGAGAACGCCGCGGCTGAGACCGGCGAACCCGAAGCAAAAGAACGCGGCGAGAAAAGCCCTGACGAGAACGAAATGAAACGCGGCGATTTAGTTGTCGAGCGGTAAGTCGACAATCAACGCGTTGTGATCCGAGATGCGATCCTTCAAGGCGTAGTTCAACGACTTGAGCGTGCGGCCAAACTGCGGCGCAAAGCGAAACGGTTGATCGTCGTCGTCAGGATCCGTTAGCCCAACCGGCTTTACAAAGATCCAATCGAGCTTCAACGCCACACTGATCTTCCCGTTCAACTCCATCGTGCTGACAAAACCCTTCGACGCGCGCTGGTTCGAGTCGGAAAGAGTCTCGCCACTGGCGCCCGTCGAATGCTGTCTCGAGCCACGAAAATCGAAAGCCCCGCCGTCAGCAAAACGAAAGTCCTTCAACGTGCTGAAAAACTTCTCTTCGGGATTCTCGGAAACAAACTTGACGCTCTTCACGGTCGGATCTTTCCTCGTGCGCTGCATCTTCACCGCGCCGATGGTGATGTCGTAAAGCAGACCAACGCCGGTCGCATATTTGATTCCCTGCGTCACCCAAAACTTGCTGCTGCCGAGGCGCTTCTTGATCTCGCGTTGAAATGAAGTGGGAGTGGAGTCGCTGCCGGAGGTATTCATGTCGCCGGCGAGCACGACCGGATGCGGCGTCGGTTGGATTAGCGCGAGTATTTCCTCGAGTTGTTTCAAACGTTCGGATGGTTTTGCTTTGTCTTCGAGATGCGTGGCGACGACGGTCATCCGGCCGCCGGGGATGTTTCGTTCTTCGATGTCGGCGAGCAGCATCATGCGGCCGCCGCGCCGCACCTCACGCGCGATCTTCTCGCCCAGCACGATGCCTGCGCCTTTGCGCTTCCCTTTCTCCAGCACCGACACGCCTTTCTTCTCATCCTCGTACCAGTCGTGACCTTTGTTTACGAAAGGCACGAGCCTGACATTGCGCAGAGGAAAGCGACTGAGGATCGCCGTGCCGTGCAAACCGAGCGTGCGTGATTTGTCGACGGCGAGATTTTTGATCATCTCCGGCTTGTCTTCGCTGATCTCGCCTTCGAGCGTCTCCGTGCCCAGTGTCAAAGGATCGACTTCGACGAACTCGACGCCGAACGCATAGTTCATCTGTAACGCGGTGGCGAGCTCGCGCGCGACGTTGCGGTAATCGGTTCGTTTCAAACCCCAATCGACTTCGTTGAGCACGATGACGTCAGCGCGGCTCAACATCGCCGCCTGCTCGAGTATCTCGGTGAGCTTGAAACGCGAGCTGCGGGTGTCTGCTGAAAGACGGCGGAAAAACCTTTGGTCATTTGTTAACGCGGCTTTGATCGCGTTGAATTCCAGGCCGCGTTCGACGTTCCACATCGCGACCCGGATGAATCGTTTGCCAAAATCACTTCTCGCGCCGGCTTTTGGACCACGCACGCCGGCATTGTTGTTGACGAATGGCGTGGTCAGCAAACGATTGAGCCGTGCGGCAAGTTCCGGCGGCGGAACGTCGTTTTCGTAAAGGGCGACAAGATCGTCGAAGGCCAGCAGCGGTGGCCCACTTTGTTGGGCGTTTGCAGTACAGACACAAAAAAACAGCACGCAGAATATCCGAATAATCTGTGGCTTAAAAAGGTGCACGAATTGGTCCTCCCGGATGTACGTTCGCTTGCAACTGACCATCTTTCACAACCGTCACGCCATTCACAATCACAAACCTGACGCCCGCGGTTTCTTTCGCCGGCTCCTGAAACGTCGCTCGATCGCTGATCGTTTGCGGATCGAAGATCGCGAGATCCGCATCGGCGCCGGCGCGAATACGGCCTTTGTTTTTCATCGCCGGCACGCGCCGTTCAAGACGTCGTGCCGGCAACAACGTCATCTTCGTCAACGCGTCCAGCAAACTCAGCGCGCGATCTTCACGCACATACTTGCCCAAGACACGCGCGTAAGTGCCTGCCGTGCGCGGATGGCCTTTGCCGTTGTCGAGAATGCCGTCGCTGGCGATCATGGTCAACGGATTCCGCAAAGCCTCGAGCACGATCTCTTCAGTCATCGAAAAAACCGCGACCATGCCGCCGGTCTTACGATATTTCTCAAAAGTCTCTTTTGTGAGCCGTTCGCCAGTCGCAGCCCACTGCAGGTCTTTGTAATCGATACCAAAGACCTCTTGCCAGCCTTCGTTGAAGATCGCCGATTTGATGTCGGTCATACCGGCGATGTATGGGTAACACTCGGTCGTGATGTCGAGCTTGCGCGCGCGCGCTTCGCCGATCATCTGTAACAGTTTCGGTGTCGCTGGCCCACCCGTGCTGTGAATGTGTACCACATGGAGCGGCGCTCCGGTAATCGCGGCGGCGGAGATCGCCTCTTCGAGCGCCTGCACGCTGCTCGCGGGTTCTCGCGCGCCGGCGTTGCGCATGTGTACGTGACACGAAGCGCCGTAGCGCGCGGCCACGCGAAACATTTCCAGAATTTCCCAGTGCGAAGCGTTGGGTGTGTATTGGATTCCAAATCCGACAGCTACAGCACCTTGTCTCAATCCCTGCTCCAGGCGCTGTTTCATATCGGCGATTTCCGCGTCGGTGGCGGCACGGCGCGCGGCGTCGCCGGTCGGCAGAAACGTCACTGGTTCTTTCATCGCGTCCATGCGTGCTGCGAGATGCCCGGCGCTAACGCCGTAGTTGATCAACGCCTTACCGGCGCGATCCGCGTACCAGCGATCGACGTCGCCCGTGCCGACTTCGAGCTCCAGCGCACTGGTCACACCGTCGAGTGCTTTGAAGCGATAGTTTTCTTCGTTCTGACCGTGTTGATGAAGATCGATAAAACCGGGCGAGACGACAAGCCCGCGCGCGTCGATCGTGTTGCGGCCTTCGAGGCGGGCGCGCGAGATTGTCTTAATCTTGCCGTTCGTGATGCCGAGATTGCGAACAGCGTCAGTCTTCGATTCGGGATCTATTACTCGACCATTGAGAACTACCAGATCGTAAACTTCCGCGTTAGGAACTCCGCTCGCAGCTACACTCACGAAGAGCAGTACTAACAAGATCGATCGAAACATACGTTTTCAGCGCACCTTCCCTCTCGCCGCAACCCGCCACACTGTTTCGACCCGCTCACCTCTGACGCCGTAGATTTCGTCGTGAAGGTTTACGGTGCTGCAAACGTGATTCGGGATCACATTGAGGCGCTCTCCGATGGTGTATTTTCGATCGGATTGGGACACGTTTATGTGGCCGTGCTCTTCTGTTAAGCGTTCGATTTCGGCGGCGGGATCTTGTTTGATGTGACCAAAGCCGCAGCCGTGTTCGGCCTGGTAGCGATCGGATGAGAATGTTTTTGAGCCGCCGTCGATGACCGCGTGATCTGAAACGCTGGTGCTGACGACAGTCACGAGCACTGAGAGTGCGCATTCGTCGAGCGCCGCGGCGGAGACGCCGACCGTGTTGCGATCGTTGAAGATGTACGTGCCGGGCCGCGTTTCGTTCACGCCGTGAAACTGATCGCTTTCGTAACGGCTCGGCGTCGAGCCACCGCTCATCACCGCGATCGGCAGATCAGCACTCGCGAATGTCTCGACGCAACGGTCGAGTAGTTGATTAACTTGCGCGCGCAACACGGCGCGTTCCTCCGGTTTGACGCCGAAGTGACCGGGAAAGAACATCAACCCCTGGAAATTTAAGCCCGGTAGTGATGAGACTGTTTGGGCCAGTTTCAATGCTTCCGTTTCGTTTGATACGCCACAGCGTTTGAAACCAACGTCGATCTCGACCAGTACAGCGACCTTCGTGCCGCGCCCCGACAACGCCGCCGAGATCCCGCGCGCTGCTTCCGCCGAATCAAGCGACACCGTGATCGACGCGCGTTCGGCAAGCGACGCCAGTCTTTCTGTCTTCAATGGTCCAACGATCGGATACGCAATCAACACATCGTTTAGACCCGCGTCGATCATCACCTCTGCTTCGCTGAGTTTGGCAACAGTAATCCCGCCGGCGCCGCTTTCGATCTGCTTGCGCGCGAGCTCGGGAATTTTGTGAGTCTTGGTATGCGGCCGGAGACGAAGATTGTGACGGCGGCAATACTCCGCCATCCGCGACAAGTTCGCCTCCATGATGTCGAGATCGACGAGCAGCGCGGGCGTGTCGAGTTCGGATATCAGCATCAGGGAACGATCGTGAACGGCGCTTCCTGCTTGACGGCCTTGCGCGTGACCATGTCTTTGATCTCGAACGTGGCGATGTAGTTACCC
>DASUPR010000124.1:0-4411 GCA_036281015.1 Pyrinomonadaceae bacterium | reverse complement strand
CTGATCTGCGCGTGGATACTGCACGGGCACGATGCGATCGATCTCAACATCCGCGGCGCGTGGATGCACGTGATGGGCGACGCGCTCGGTTCCGTTGCGGCGATACTCGCGGGCGTTTGCATCTGGTTGTTTGGCTGGTATGCGGCGGACGCGGTGTTCAGCGTCTTCATCAGTATTTTGATCGTCTGGGGCTCGGTGCGGTTGATCCGCGAGTCGACGAATGTGTTGCTGGAGGGCACGCCGGCGCACATCAATCTCGCCGCGGTGGAGGATGAGATCCTTGCGACGGCGGGCGTTTCCGATGTTCACGACCTGCACGTTTGGACCATCACTTCCGGACGCGAGGCGTTGAGCGCGCACGTGATTCACTCTGAAAGCATTTCGCAGGCGGCGTTGTTGCGGGAGTTGCGCACGAAGCTGCACGACCGGTTTGGTGTCGATCATCTGACCATCCAGATGGAGACTTCGGATTTCGAAGACGAAACGTTTCACTTTTGTCACGCTGGCACTGCGTGTTTTCGTTCGCGAAGAAATTGAGCCCCAATAGAACTGCCGCATGGAACTGAGTCTTTTGCTGACCGTGGATCTACGCGAGCAGGCGGCGTTGCAAGCCGCGCTGGTTACTCACGGCGCGCCTGATGCGTTGGTGACGCTCGCGTTGACTGGCGCTTGCCGCATCGGGTCGATTGAAGAGGCGCGGCAACTGCGGAAGTGGCTGGCAGAAGCGCGCACGGCGGGCGATTCAGATTTCGCGGCGTTGCATGTTATCGAAAGAGCGCTGATCGATTTCGGTCTGTGATGTGATGAACGAGGTTCAACTCCCTTACGGGCGCGAGGTAGTTAAGTTCAGTTTCGGTGCAGGTCAGTTCTCAATAATTTCCGACACTGCAACTTCGGGAAAGCCTCTCACGGATTTTGAGATCGGCGCCGCACTCGACTCGCCCATTCACTCTCCACCGCTCGATGAAATCATAGACAACGACGATTCCGTGTTGATTGTCGTGTCGGATGCGACGCGTCCGACGGCGAGCGCACAAGTCGTGAATCTGCTGGTGCGGCGTCTGGTGCAAATTGGTGTTTCGCCGTCGCGGATGGCGGTGATCTTTGCGACCGGAATTCATCGGCCCGTAACGGAGCAGGAGAAGCTCGAGCTGCTCACGCCGTTTATCGTGCAGCGGCTTCAGGTGCTTCAGCACGACGCGTACGATCCGTCGAAGTTGATTTCGTTCGGCGCGACGGAGAGTGGTGTTGAGGTCGAGTTGAGCAGTGCGTTGCAGCGTTACTCGCGCGTGATTCTCACGGGTGGAGTTAGTTATCACTACTTCGCAGGGTTCACAGGCGGCCGCAAGTCGATCTGTCCGGGGCTCGCGTCGGCGGAGACGATCAAAGCGACGCACATGCTCGCGTTGGACTTCGAAACCGGCGCGCGTCGAGCCGGCGTCGGGACCGGGCTGCTCGACGGCAACGCGGTGCATGAGGAATGCGAGCGCATCGCGGAGTTGGTGGAGCCCGCGTTTGGCATCAACACGATCGTTGACCCGTCGAAACGGGCAGTGAGGATGTTTTGCGGTGACTGGCGCTACGCGCATCGCGCTGCGTGTGACGATTACCTGGACCATCATTCGGTCCGGCTTCCGGAGAAACGCGACGTCGTGATCGCGAGCTGTGGTGGTTTTCCTTACGACATCAATCTGATTCAGGCGCACAAGGCGCTCGACATGGCGAGTTATGGCTGCAAGGATGGCGGCACGATCTTGTTGCTTGCGGAGTGCCGCGACGGACTGGGGCGTCCGGATTTTTTGAAGTGGTTTGAGTCGCGGGATTCGCGCGCGCTGGCCGAGCGGTTGCGGGATGAGTATGAAGTAAACGGGCAAACGGCCTGGGCCTTGCTTACAAAAGCGGAGCGTTACCGAATTTGTCTGCTTTCGGAATTGCCGGACGAGCAAGTGAAACTGATGCGCATGACGCCCGTGCGTTCGATTGCCGAAGCGCTCGACGGCGCGAACGGCTCAACGGGATTCATCATGCCGCGCGGAGCGGCGATCTTGCCGCGGCTCGAGAACACAGGTGGAGCTGAAGCTTAAAACGTGCAGTGTACGGAGTTGGGAGTGGCGCGACCGTGAGGCTATTGTGCGTCATGCCAACAACCGTAACGTCTGGATTAACCTGCGCGACCGCTTCCCACACCCGTACACCACTGCCGATGCGCGCCGTTGGCTCGACAGCGTTGTCGGTATGAAACCCGAAGCCAATTTCGCGATCGCTGTTGGCGGCGAAGCGGTCGGTGGCATCGGTTTCACTGTGCAACCCGACGTCGCACGGCGCTCGGCGGAGATTGGTTACTGGCTGGGCGAAGAGTTTTGGGGACGAGGCATCGCCACCGAAGCATTAATTGCCGTGACGGACTATGCCTTTTCCAATTACGATGTCTGCCGTTTGTATGCGCATGTGTTTGACTGGAACGCCGCTTCGGCGCGCGTGCTCGAGAAAGCCGGTTATGTTTTCGAAGGCCGTTTGCAAAAGAGTGTGACGAAGGACGGCCACACCATCGACCAGTTAATGTATGCGATGATTCGCGAGTAGAAAGCTCGCTCGCATTTGAAGTCACAGGAGACGAAGTCATGAATAAGCTAGCGGCCTTCTTGGTTGTCTTATGCAGCGCCTGGATTGTGAACGCGCAGGGACCAACTGCGGATACTGGTGAGAAGCGCGTGCCGTTGACGCAGGCAGCGGTCGCAATGGACGGCGCCGGCGGTGCCGCGCTCGAAGCCGCCTTGCGAACTACTGTTCTGAACGGCTCGCCTGAAGCGCCGGTCACGAACGTCCGCGTGGTCGTCAAAAACACCAGCCCGATCCCGTACGCCTTCGTTTCCGGTATCGTCACGTTCTACGACGCGGCGGGAATACGTTGCGGCGAAGGCATATTCAAAGCGGACGCGTTGGCCGTGAACGAGTCGTTCGAAACAGACACTCCCGGCTTGAGAATTCGTTGCGAAGCCGCAAGCTGGCGCATCGTGGCGATGAACCTGTTGCCGAGCATTCCGCCAACCACGATGATCGCGACGCGGGCTCCGCAGAATCTCGTGCTCGAGATCGACGGCGAGTCGCACCCGATTCAATTGGACAAGCCACTTGTTCTCACTTTAGGTGAAAGGCGCCGCACAATTGTTGTTCGCACGGCTCCTTAATTGCTAGCATTGAGCGTCAGTAACACGAGGGATCGAGAAAGCAGGGGGTGAAGTATGGCAGACAATAAAAAGTGCGAGCACAGTGCTTGCCAATGTATGGCGGACCGCGATAGTGACTACTGTAGCGTGTACTGCGAGAACGCCGAAGATTCAGGCGTAACTGAAATAGCCTGTGGCTGCGAGCACGCTGGTTGCAGGTAGTTCGGAAGATTTTTGGACTTCAGGACGCTCCGTCGGGAGATAAACAAATGCTCCTGACGGAGCGCTTGAGTATTTAATGCTTAGCACACTGATCGAATTACAACGGCTGAAAGGTCTGGACCGCACGGGCTGGGTGTTGCGCGGTTTTCCGAACGGGACCGAATCCGTGGCCGCTCATTCGTTCGGCGTGAGCGTCACTGCGATGTTGCTCGCGGATGAATTGATCGCGCAGGGCGTCGCAGTGAACGTTGAAAAGATCCTGCGCATCTCGTTGCTGCACGATTGGGCCGAAGCACGCGTCGGCGACATGCCACGCACCGCGACGATGTATTTTGGTTCCGAAGTCAGAAAGCAGGCCGAGACTGCGGCGTTTCGCGATCTGACTAACGACAACGCCGTCTATGCAAAGCTATACCACGAGTATGAAGAACGGAACACTCTCGAAGCCCGGCTCGTTAAAGCCGCAGACGTGATTGACTTACTCGTTGAAGCACTCGCACTCGAACGCGCCGGCGGGCGCGGTCTCGACGAATTTTGGGAAGTCGCCGAGAATCCTCAATTGCAACTCGAAGGTCCGGCAAAACAGATCGTTGAGGATTTACTCAACTCACTACTTAAAGCTCGCGCCCGATGCCTGACCTGACACTATCCGTTTCCTGGAGCAGCATATTGATCGGTGCGGCGCTCTTCGTGGCGTCGTTCCTTATCAATCTGGCGATCGTCTCGATCATTCTCGTAAAACTCCCGGCGGACCACTTCAGCAAGTCAAACCGGAAGAAGTTTGCTGAAGACCGTCATCCGGTGTTGCGCGTGCTGGGAGTCATCGGCAAAAACATCGCCGGCGTGTTGCTGGTCGTACTCGGAATCGTGCTGTCCCTGCCGGGCGTTCCCGGCCAGGGTCTTTTGACGATTTTGCTGGGCATCATGCTGCTCGATTTCCCCGGCAAGCATCGACTGGAACAGAAGTTGTTAAGTCGTCCAAGCATTGTGAACGCGATCAATGGCTTGCGCGGCCGCTTCGG
>DASUPR010000123.1:0-3128 GCA_036281015.1 Pyrinomonadaceae bacterium | reverse complement strand
GAGGCGTCCGGAGTCAGCGGTATCACATCGCCGCTGGTTATTCCCTGCTGCGTGATGAATCTCGCGAGTCGGTCTGCTGCGGAAGACTCAAATGCGTTGGAAATCACCTGTTTTGCAGAGCTCATGTAGTCGGACAAACCTGAAGTGGACGGGGGATTGTATCACAAGGGAACGATAAAGTTTTCGCCTTCAAAATGACCGCTCATCGCTTTTTCCGGTCTGATTTTGCCTTCGATGAGCTCGCGCCGCACCACCACCGCGTTTTCGATCTCTTCTCCTTCGGGCACACGAACCAGGTCACCCAGGACACAATGATGAACTCGCGCTTTATCACTCACCGTCACGTTATCCCAGAGAACTGAATCAGTGACCTCGGCTGTGCTTGCGACGGTGCAATTGTTTCCCGCAGTGAACTGTTCGCCTCGTTCTTTCAACATCTCCGCGCTGATATCAACGTAGCGTTTGAGTGTTGAAAGCTCGCGCCACGTGCCGGTGCCGACGTGCGCCGCGATCGTTTCGCCGTTGGCGATCGCCTTCGGGTAAACGTCGACCACCGAGTCGGAAAAGACGCCACGCGGAATGTAATCAAAAATCCTCGGCTCGAAGATATGTATGCCGGTGAACATCAACGGCGTCCGGCATCTGTTGTCCGGCATCCCGCCGAAGCCGGTGACGCGGCGTTTATCGATTTCCACCACACTGAACCGTTCGCGCTTTGTGTTTTGCAGCAGCACGAGTGTCGCGAGCGCGTTCATGTCATGGTGCGTCTCGAGTGCGGCGTTGAGATCGATGTCGGTGATGATCTTGCCGTTGATGGCGAGAAACGTTTCGTGTTCGAAAAACTCGCGCGTGTTGTCGAGTGCACCGCTGGTGCCGAGGATTACGGGCTCTTCAACGTAACGAAGTTTGACGCCAAACTGGCTGCCGTCGCCGAGCGCTGCACGAACCGACTCAGGCCGGTGATGCAGGTTAACGACGATGTCGTCGAAGCCGTAGTTCGCGATGTACTCCGCGACATAACCGACGAGCGGTTTGCCGAGAATCGGGATCGCCGGCTTGGTGCGATCTTCGGTGAGCGGCCAGAGCCTGGTGCCGTAGCCGGCCGAAAGAATTATTGCGCGCATGTTTTGGGAATCAACGGGCTCATCCGTGGCCTATGAAGCCTTGGACGACGCGTCGCGCATGACGAGGTCGAATGTGCCGGGGGCGACTTTGCGAAAGCGAGTGTTGCGATTGAGGGAGACGGCAACGCTGATGGTCGGGTTTTGTCCGGTGAAACGGAAGCCGCCTTCGAGCAAACGGTTGTAGATTTCGTTGACGTGTAGTGGTCCACCTTCTTCGCGCAGCAACAGCGTAACCGCTTGCGGAATGGTGCGGTCCATGAAGCGATCGCTCAGCACCTCGACGTTGTCGCGGACCGTGGGAATCTGTGCGCGGCGATCGATCGGTGTTTGCGGACGCGCCTGGGGTTGCGGTGGCGTGTATGCGGGTGGCTGAACGTACACGGATGAACGTGGATTGGCCGGCCGGTGCGATTGGTGCATTGCTGCTTCGAGCTCCGCATCTGACGGCAAACCAAACGACAGATTGTTTGACGCGAGCACGGTCGAGACGAGCCGATAGATTGCGGCCTCGGTCTGGCTGGCCAACAGATCCATCTCCGCGAGCTCGGCCCGGACGCTGTCAGCCTCGGCTTCGAGTTCCCGTAGCCGCGCGGCCAGATGCATGCGCGCCGCGCGCGACTGGCGGAGGCTCTGTTCAAGACGTGACAGCAGGTTCTCGTTCGGCCTATCCATCGCGGCAAATTCTAGAGGCGTTTGGGTTTTTAGACAATAAAATTCTTGATCAGCGGTCGCGGTTCAGGACGTAGGACGGGAGCTGCCTGAGCGAGTCGGAGTAGTCGGAATCGGGAAGGTTTTCGAGGGCGGCGCGGGCGTTCTCGGCGTATTCGTCGGCGCGGGCGCGAGCGCGCTCGAGCGCGCCGGTGCGGCGCAGCGCGGCGAAGAGATCCGCTTGCGAGACTGCATCGTAGTTGCCCTCACGCAAGACCCGTTGAATCATTTCGAGCGTCGAAGGATCCGCTTCGCGCAAGTAGATCAGCGGCAAAGTGACCTTGCCGCCCAACAGATCGGCGCCCGAGGCCTTGCCCAACGCGGCTTCAGTCGAAGTGAAATCCAGGAGATCATCGATCAACTGAAACGCCGTGCCGAGATTCAATCCGTAATCTCGCAATGCCGTTTGTTGCTGTTCCGTAGCGCCGCCGAGAATCGAACCGATCTCGCAACTCGCGCTGAACAGATATGCCGTCTTGCGTTTCAACACGTCGAGGTAATGCGCCTCGGAAACATCCGCATGGCCCAACAACGTCAACTGCAGGATCTCGCCTTCAGTCATCTTGCGCGTGACGCTCGTGAGAATGTCGAGTATTGGCAACGATCGTTCTGCCAAACTCGTTTCGAACGCCGACATGTAAAGCCAGTCGCCCATCAAGACCGCGGTTTCGTTGCCGTAAAGCGCGTTGACAGTCGGGCGATTCCGGCGCGTGTCGGCTTTGTCGATGATGTCGTCGTGAACGAGCGTCGCGGTGTGAAGAAACTCCATCACCGTCGCCATGCGAATCGAGTTGTAGCGACTGCCTTCACCGCCGACCGCGTAATTCGAAAGAATCGTCAACGCCGGACGCACGCGCTTGCCGCCCGACTTGCGCAGGTAGTCGCCGAGATAAGCAATCACCTGCACGTTCGAACGCGCCTGGCGCTCAAACTCGATCTCGACCTGCTGGAGCTCGTTTGCGATCAGACTGAAGATCCGCCGCGCGGAAATCCTGGCTTCTTCGTCGAGTGTGAGTGTGTGGCCTGAAAGCGTCATCAGTTTGAACGATAGTTCGTGAACTGCATGTGAATGCCGAAATCTTTATCTTTAAGTTTGGCGATGATGTCCTGTAGCGTGTCGCGATCGCGGCCGGTGACGCGCACGACGTCGCCCTGGATCGCAGCCTGAACTTTGGCTTTGCTGTCTTTAATAAACTTTACGACTTCCTTCGCTTTGTCCTGCGGAATGCCTTCCTGAATCTGCGCGCGCTGGCGAACCGTGCCGCCGGCGGCTGGTTCGACCTTGCCGTAGCTGAA
>DASUPR010000122.1:0-4476 GCA_036281015.1 Pyrinomonadaceae bacterium | reverse complement strand
GTTGGCATTCACCTCGTGCTCGCGACGCAGCGTCCGTCGGTTGACGTGATCACCGGTCTGATCAAGGCGAACTTCCCGTCGCGGATCTCCTTCCGCGTCTCGTCGAAGATCGACTCGCGCACCATCATCGACACCAACGGCGCCGAACAACTGCTCGGCCGCGGCGACATGCTGTTTCTCCCGCCGGGCACATCGCGGCTCATTCGCGTGCACGGCGCGTTCATCGACGAAGCTGAGATCGGCCGCATTGTGTCGCACATCAAGGCCCAGGGACCGCCTTCGTACGACGAGACGATCACGCAGTCAGACGAAGAAGCGCTCGGTCTCACAACCACCGAGGGCGATCACGACGAGTTGTTTGAAGAAGCGCTACGGATTTGCGTCGAGATGAAACGTGCTTCGACTTCGGTGCTGCAACGACGTTTGCGTATCGGCTATGGCCGCGCCGCTGCGATTCTCGACGTCATGGAACGCGAAGGTTTAATCGGACAAGCGGATGGTTCTCGTCCTCGTCCCGTACTCGGCGGCGCTTACGAGATGGTGGCCGAGTGGGACGAGATGAACGTGGCAGAAGAGTAGTAGTTTTCTTTCAATCCCAGACAAGTCGCGTTAGCGACGGAAAGAAACAACAATGCAGACTCAACCTTCCACCATTGAAACCTCCTTCTCACCGTTTCGCCCCGGTTTGAAGTTCGAGTCAACCAATCCCACAGCCGATCCGCCGGACGGAGGCGGCGGCACCGGAGGCGGGACAACACCACAGCCCGATCCTGAGGAAGAAGAAGAGCCGTAAATCTGCAAGGCTTTCATTCAAAGCCCAGAGCAGTTTTGCAAACACGGATCCGAGCAGGAATACACTTGCTCTGACGTTTGTAGTCTGCCTTGGATCCTGTCGCCTTCCTTGACTACCGGTGGTCTAAACGAATATAAGACTTGCGCCCGCGATTTCGCTCGGAGCCCAGTTCTTGTCGACGCAGATCAACGCCGAAATTCCTGACGCCACAAAACCACTCGACGCCACGGGTGCATTTACGTTTTCTGAGCTGATCGAAAAACTCAACAGCCAGACAAACCCGCCGGCGCTCGAAGAAATAACATCCTGGCTTTCGTCAGTCGAGATCTCCCAACTCGATCTGATGCCGTACATCGGATTCAAGGAAGGTAACTACTGGCGTCATCGAGTTTGCCGTAACGAAGCGGTCGAAATGCTGGTCATTTGTTGGCGGCCCGGACAGAAAACGCCGATTCATGATCACAACGGCTCGCACGGTGTTGTGCGCGTCCAGCAGGGACTGATGCACGAAACGATTTTTATCTACGATGAAGAGCAGGGTTTGCGTCACGACACCGGCCGTGAGTGCCCGCAAGGCACGATCACCGGCGCCGGCGTCCCCGACATTCATCAACTCGGAAATCCGGAAGTAAGCGGCCGTGATTTGATCACGGTTCACGTTTACGCGCCGCCGCTCGGAGTTTTAAAAACTTACAAGCTGGGAAGCTCTCAGGTAGACCTTTACACGCCAAACGATTTTCCGGCGTGAAACGCGCGCGTGTCACTTCGCTTGTTATCCTCACGCTGGTGACACTGCTCGCTTTCGCGTTGGCGTGCCGCCGCACAACCAATCAACTTCCGGAACTCACCGTCGCCGCTGCTTCCGATCTGACCCAGGCCTTTGAAGAAATCGGCCGCGAATTCGAAGCGAGCAACAGAACCAAAGTCGTATTCGTGTTTGGTTCTACAGGGATGCTGACGCGCCAGATCGAAAACGGCGCGCCGATGGATCTCTTCGCCGCTGCGAACGTCGATTACGTCAACCAGCTCGAACAGCAGGGCCTCATCATTCCCGGCACGAAGGCGCTCTACGCGCGCGGGCGTATCACGATGTGGACCACCGCCGATAGCGCGCTGCATCTCCAAACAATCACCGATCTCAGGCGATCCGACGTCAAACGGATCGCAATCGCCAATCCCGACCACGCGCCGTACGGACTCGCCGCACAGCAAGCGTTTCAGAAGGCCGGCATGTGGGACGAACTAAAACCAAAACTGGTTTACGGCGAGAACATCAGGCAGACACTTCAGTATGCGGAGACGGGCAACGTGGACGTGGCGATCGTGGCGTTGTCGTTGAGCCAGCAAAGCCAAGGGCGTTGGGTGTTGATTCCGGAAGAACTGCACCAACCAATCGATCAGGGATTGGCAGTCATCAAGACGACGCGCAACGAACCGGCGGCGCGCGCGTTTGCGGCTTTTATTACAGGCCCGCGCGGCAGGGAGATCCTGGCGAAGTATGGCTTTGCATTCCCGTAAGCGTTAGCGTAGTTCCATCCGTGGTCACGGTGATCGTTCCGCATTTACCCGTGGTGAACACCTGCGCGCCGTTCGCCTGCCATCGCTCGACTACCTCCGCGTGTGGATGACCAAACATCGAATTCTGTCCGACTGAAACGATCGCAAACTTCGGCGCAGTCGCTGTGACGAACGGTAAGGTTGAAGAACTTCTACTGCCGTGATGCGGGACCTTCACGACATCGGCTTTCAATCCTCTTCCGGCTGAGACAAGCGCCCTCTCGCCGCTCTTTTCGATGTCACCCGTCAACAAAAGCGAATGACGACCAAATCCCACCCGCAGTACGACCGAATCGTTATTGCGCGATGGTTCGTTTGCGTATGTAGCCGCCGGTGGCCACAGCACTTCAATTTGAACGTCGCCCATGCGAATCAGATCTCCTGCTTGAATCGTAGTGAGGTGCGTGTTGGTCGCGGCAAGTGTTTGCTCAAACTTCGCGTACTCCGGATCGTTCGTGGGTGAACGTGCGACAAGACATGCATTCACGGTGAAGTTCCTCAGCACGTCGTTTAAGCCATCGATGTGATCCGCATCAGCGTGCGTAGGCAACACGTAATCGACTGTGTCGAGCCCGCGCCACCACAAGTATTCTGAAACCACAGCTTCACCAATGCTGCGTCGATCCGTGTTTCCTCGGCGTAAATCTGTGGTCCCACCGCCGTCGACCAAGAGCATTCTCCCATCAGGCAGCGTTACCAACGCGGAATCGCCCTGGCCCACGTCGAGAAAGTCGACTCTCAGTTTTCCATCAGCTCCCGCACTAAACGGATGAAGGATCAGAACAGCGACCAGCGCGAGCTGCGCCAGAGTGATTAAGCGCCAACGTGCTCGCGACATCAGGAGGGTGAGTAACGGGACGTAGTACAGCAAGTACACAAGAGCGCCCGCACCGGCGTACTCCGGGAGGTGGATTGAAGCCACATTTAGAGCGGCGAAGGGATCGACGCTGTGGATCATGAGCCAGTCGATCGTGTTGGCGAGTTTGATGAAGGGCGCCGCCACCGTCGGGCTTAGGTGAGAAAGCAAGAGCGCAACGAACGCAACTGCTGACAACGCGGCGAGTAATAGTCCAACTACGATGTTCAGGACCAGCGACGCCGGTGAGATACGGTGGAAGTAAACAATCATCAGCGGCAACAACAACAATTGCACCGCGCCAGACACAACCACCGCCGCAAAGACGTATCGCAAACACGCCTGAACACGATATCGTTCGAGCAACGCGGCGACTGGAGTTTTAAAGAGCCGGTAACGATGCGGCGAGCGTGCGATCTCCTTCTTCCATTTGCGTTCACTCCAAAACAACAGCTCGCAAAACCAACGGAGCCCACGCGAACACCCCGGCGGCACGGGTGTCTCGCGCGACGGATACCAACCACCAATTACGCTACACGCCTGCAACAACGGCCACGCCACCACCACAATTGCCAGCACCGAAAGAAACGTCAGTTGAAATGACGGATCGAAAATCTCTTTCGGCCTGTTGACTAGCAGAACCAGCGCTGCTGCGCCAAGACCATTCAATGAAGTCGACTCACGAAATATCACCGGTCCCAATCCCGCAAACGTAAACATCAATGCGGCCCGCACCACAGAAGCCTCGGCTCCAACCGCCAACGAGTAAGCCCACACGACCACAGCCGGCACGACAAACTGAACTACCCTTCTCCTGGTCAAACGCCGCACCGCGAGAAACACAACTCCACCGATCAAACTGATATGCATCCCGCTAATCACGAGCACATGAAACGTGCCGCCTTCGCGAAACCTCTCCGCCGTCTCACGCGAAAGGTTGTAGCGATTCCCCAACAACGCCGCGTCGAGCACGCCCGCTGTTTCCTCGTCAAACTTCGCATGGATCTCGTTCTGCAACGCTTCGCGCCATGAATAGAGCAACGCCCGCAACGAAAACCGCGCCGTATCTTCAAGCCGCGCGATCGCACTCGGACTCTTGATCACGCCCGTTGCGTCGTAACCCTTGCGATCGAGATACTCCGACAGCGGCGACACACCAGGATTCCGATAGTTATCGGTGCGGCCAAAGCTCGTCACAACACGAATCCGCGTGCCATAACGCAACTGCAAACTTCTATACGCTGCCTCATCACCCGCACCTCTAAACGGC
>DASUPR010000121.1:0-10204 GCA_036281015.1 Pyrinomonadaceae bacterium | reverse complement strand
GGCCAAAGTCGTAGCTGGTCTGAAGGAGTTGGAACTTTGGTTGCGCGATCTGTTGCGTCACGGTCTGGCCGCGGCACAAACACGGCCCATCGATTACTGGGAACAGATGGCCGCGCGCTTGATCGACGCGCAAGCTCCCGGCGCCGCGCGAAGAGTTCGCGACTTAGCGCCAACGCGGCGCTCCGGCGATGACTGGACCGAACTCTTGTTGTCGCAGTTGAGCTCACTCTTTCTACTCATAAAAGCTTACGAACGTATCGAAACACTTTCACCCGCAACCCAGGCCGACGTTCGCACGGCAATCGGTTGGACCTTTAAAGAAGACGAACTGCCCGCGGAAAATCTGGTCAGGGATGAATGGCTCGTGTTGGGCCAACGCACGACGGGCGAGGAAGGACTCCGCGTGCGCCGCACCTGGCTTTGGGGACAGAACAGCGCGAAGGGTGCGCTTGTTTTGGAGTTTGCTGCCGCCGGTCAACACCTCGCGTTGGACCTGCTACCGGGAACACGAGTCGAAGCGGAGCTGGTTTTTTATCCGAGCAACTATCCATTGCGCGCTGTTCTCAAGACGAAACTCAACACGACGCGATCGTTGAAAGAGATGCCCGGTTATCTCGCAAGCAATGAGCTGTTGACGGCATACGCCGGCGTGCTCGCGCTCAATCCGTGGGTCGAAGCGATTCCGGCTCCGCTTCAAACAGTTGTTCCAGTGCGTCGCAGCGAGAAATGGTTTGCCAGGGACAACAGTGGCCGGCTCTTGCCGCTGAACACTGGATGGACCTCCGGTTGGAGGTTAATAGCGCTCAGCGGCGGCTCACCGATCGCGATTTTTGGCGAGTGGAACGGACGATCACTCTTGCCCATCAGTGCTTACGCTGACAGGCGACACGTCCACCTTTAAACATGCAAACGTGGGACGACATTCTGGCAACTGCGGTTGTCGGCACTGACCAACGCGAATTCAAACTCGCCGTGCGCGAGGATGAATTAGGCCGCTTGCTCGCTCAAGTAAGCGACACAGATCGCGAAGGTTTCTTGTTGACCGCGGCTTCGGTGGTCTCGCTCTATCGCAGCGCGGGCGTGGCGCCGCCGGCTGACACACAGCCTGCGGACGAAGCTTGCACTCGAGATGAAATGAGCCGCGCCGGCGTGAGTTCAGGACAACACCTGTGGAGCATGCTCAATGGCGCGTTTAGTGAACTATTGCCGGAATGGCTGACGGCGATGAAAAAAGCGGGCAAGCGTGTTCCCGAAGAGCATTTGCCTCCGCTGCTGCTCTACGCAGTCAATGAGTTTTCGCTGCACAGCCTGATACCGGATGTCCTGGGCCAACGCGGCCAATGGCTGGCGGCGCAAAATCCCGAGTGGTCCTATGCGATTCGCAGAGACGACAAGGAAGTTTGGGAAACCGGCAGCCGGGTACAGCGATTGGCGTTGCTCGAGAACCTACGGAACGTCGATCCGTCTAAGGCCCGCGAGCTACTCGCAACAACGTGGTCGCAGGAATCAGCAAAAGACCGCGTTGCTTTTCTCGAAAAGCTCAGCACCGGCGTGAGCTCCGCGGATGAAGAGTTTCTCAACGAAGCGCTTCAGGATCGAAGCGTGGAGGTGCGGCGTGCGGCGCGCGCATTAATCGTGCGTTTGCCAAACTCGAACTTCTCGCGACGTTTGCAGCAACTCGCGAATCAATTGCTGACTTTCAAAAAGCCACTCATCGGCAAAGCACGGATCGAAGTCGCTATGCCGGAAGACCCGATCGCGTGGCTCAAAGAAAACGGGATCGAGATCGATAACCCCCCGCGTAATGCCACTAAATCAGTTGGGCCAAAAGCGTGGTCGTTGAAAGAGTTCATCTCGCTGATCCCCATCACGCACTGGAACGAACTCTGGCAGAAACCCGCGATCGAGATCATCCGTGCAGGCGAGGAGAGCGAGTGGCGCGAATCGTTTATGTTGGGATTCCTGAACGCCGTGCATCGAGATCGAGATCCTGATTGGCTGGAGGCGCTGGTTAGATTCACATCTGCCGATCAGGAACAGCCGCAGTTGATCGAACTAGCGGCTTACTTACCGCCCGCTCGCCTCGAGGCTTTAATCCTGCACGCGTTCAAGTCTGAATCGGGTGAACTCTTCGACGGTCATCCGGCTTTCCGGTTGTTGAAGGTCAATCACAACGAGTGGAGCGATCAGTTGAGCCGTACGGTCATCACGAGCGTCAAGAAACGGATCAACCAGGGCAAAGACAACAATCTTGACTGGCAAACGAAAGCCACTCTGAAACAGTTTGCCCGTTACATTTCACCTGCTTTGTACGATGAGCTGGCATCCGGCTGGCCCACTGAATCGAACTCGTGGCCGGGATGGGCCAAAGGCGTCGACGCCTTTCAATCGCTGCTCGCATTTCGCCGCGACATGCACCAGGCAATCTCTGAAAAGGAAGAACAACTATGAGCGCTGTCCTGCGTCAACACGCTGAAGAACAATTTGCGGAAGAGCTACATGAACTCGACCGTGCAGACTCGCGGCCGCGTCCGCCGAATTGGAAACTGTCGCCGTGGGCAGTCGCGAAATACATTCTCGGCGGCAAGCTCGATAGCGGATTCGAAGTCACACCGAAGTACATCGGGCAACCGCGAACGATCGAGATCGCGATCGCTACTTTGGCAACTGACCGCGCGCTGCTTTTGTTGGGTGTTCCAGGCACCGCGAAAACGTGGGTCTCCGAACATCTCGCGGCAGCGATCTCGGGTGATTCGACGTTATTGGTCCAGGGCACGGCGGGAACGTCAGAAGAATCTATTCGCTACGGTTGGAACTACGCGCGGTTGCTGGCTGAAGGGCCATCAGTCAACGCACTGGTTCCTGGTCCAGTCAAGCTCGCAATGCAGGCCGGCAAGATCGCGCGCGTCGAAGAGCTCACGCGAATTCCTTCCGACGTACAGGACACGTTGATCTCGATCCTGTCCGAGAAGTCGTTGCCGATTCCGGAGTTGAACAGTGAAGTGCAGGCTGTGAAAGGGTTCAACCTGATCGCCACCGCAAACAATCGCGATCGAGGCGTCAACGAACTATCGAGCGCGCTGAAGCGACGTTTCAACACCGTGGTACTGCCGCTGCCCGCAACGCTCGAAGAAGAAGTCGACATTGTCGGGCGGCGCGTGGAACAGATCGGCCGTGCGCTTGAACTGCCCGCCGAGCCGCCGGCGCTCGAAGAGATCCGTCGCGTCGTAACGGTCTTTCGAGAGTTGCGCAGCGGCGTGACACTCGACGGAAAGACAAAGCTCAAATCGCCGAGCGGCACGTTGAGCACTGCTGAGGCGATCTCGGTCATCAACAATGGTCTGTCGCTGGCCGCGCACTTTGGCGACGGCCGTCTGCGCGCGCCCGATCTGGCTTCGAGTGTGGTCGGTGCGGTGGTCAAAGATCCGGTCCAGGATCGCGTTGTGTGGCAAGAGTATTTGGAGACTGTCGTGAAGGAACGCGACGGTTGGAAGGATTTGTATCGCGCCTGTCGAGAATCATGAGCGTCAACGTCTTCGGCATCAGACATCACGGCCCGGGTTCAGCACGCAGCCTTTGCCAGGCGCTGCGCGCGTTGAATCCTGATGTGATTCTGATCGAAGGACCGCCGGATGCGAACGACTTGATCGCGCTCGCGGCTGATGAGCAGATGCGTCCGCCGGTTGCGTTGCTGGTTTATCTGCCGAACGAACCGAAGCGGGCGGTTTTTTATCCGTTCGCAGAGTTCTCACCGGAATGGCAGGCGATTCAATTTGGCTTGGCCCAAAAGGTCCCGGTGCGTTTCATCGACCTGCCGCAGTGGCACCAGTTTGCGCTCGAGAGTGATAACGAGAGTGAAGAGTCTGATACGGCGACTGAGGTTCGCCGCGATCCGTTGCGTTGGATTGCCGAGGCGTCCGGCTACAGCGACAGCGAGCGTTGGTGGGACCACACGATCGAACACCGGCGCGACAGCACCGAGACGTTCAAAGCGATCATGGAGTTGATGTCTGCTTTGCGAGAAGAGGTCGGCAAGCTCGACGAACCGAAGCCGGAGCCGCGCGAAGACTTACGCGAGGCCTACATGCGACAGAGCATTCGCGCGGCCGAACGCGAAGGATTCGAAAGAATCGCCGTCGTATGTGGCGCGTGGCATGGGCCGGTTGTGGAAAACATGCCGACCGCGAAAGCCGACACCGCGCTGCTCAAAGGCCTGGCGAAAGTAAAAACAAGCGCGACGTGGGTGCCCTGGACCATGGGCCGTTTGACTTATTGGAGCGGCTACGGTGCGGGCATCGAATCGCCGGGTTATTACCAGCATCTTTGGTCCGGGCCCGACGACGTGACGGTGCGCTGGATGATTCGCGTCGCGCAGCTATTGCGCGGACAGGATCTTGATGCGTCGTCGGCGAGTGTGATCGAAGCCGTTCGTCTCGGCCATTCGCTCGCGGCTTTGCGCGATCGCCCGGTGCCCGGTTTGTCTGAATTCAACGACGCTGTGCGAGCGGTGTTCTGTTTTGGCGACGACACGCCGATGCGCTTGATCAGTGAGAAGCTGATCGTCGGCGAGTTGTTGGGCCAGGTGCCCGATGCGACGCCGAGTCTGCCGCTACAGCAAGACCTGCAACGCGAACAGAAACGATTGCGTCTGCCGCCTGAAGCGACGCAGGAAGTGCGTGACTTCGATCTGCGCAAGCCGAACGATCTCGATCGCAGTCGACTGTTGCATCGTTTGCGCCTGCTCGACATTCCGTGGGGAACGATGGAACAGGCGACGGGCAAGGGAACTTTCCGCGAGTTGTGGCGGCTTCAGTGGCAACCGGAATTTGCGGTCGCGATCATCGAGGCCAACATCTGGGGCAACACTGTTGCGAGCGCGGCGAGTGCTTCTGCCCGTGCCGCGGCAGATCGCGCACAGGAGTTACCGGCGTTGACAACGCTGGTCGAAGACGCGTTGCTGGCTGACTTGCCCGAAGCCATCGATCACATCATGACGCGGCTGGAGCAGGTCGCCGCGCTGTCGAACGATATTCCGCACGCGATGGAAGCGCTGCCTTCACTCGCGGGTGTGCTGCGCTACGGCAACGTGCGGCAGACTGATACAGCGATGGTCCAACAGGTCGTCGACGGGCTTATCACTCGCATCGTCATCGGTTTGCCGAACGCGTGTTCCGCGCTCAACGACGAGGCGGCGGAAGAGATGTATGACCGTTTGGTGCGCGTGCACACGGCGTTGTTGACTCTTCAAAATCCCGATTTAACTTCGGATTGGAATGGCGTGTTGGGCCAACTTGTGGACCAGGTAGGCCTTCACGGATTGATCGCCGGCCGCTGTTGTCGACTGCTATTCGATCAAAAGCTTCTGGCGGCCAATGAGGTTGAACGCCGAATGGGTTTGGCAATCGCGCCGACGGTCGATCCGGTGCAGTCGATGGCGTGGATTGACGGCTTCCTGCGTGGCAGCGGCCTGATACTCCTGCACAACGAAGAGCTCTGGCGCATATTGGATGAATGGGTGCGCTCGGTTAAGAGTGAAGTCTTTCCAAATGTCTTGCCGTTGTTGCGTCGCACGTTTTCGACTTTCAGCGCGCCCGAGCGGAGTCAGATCGGCGCGCTGGCTCGGCGTGGCGCAGGCGGAACCTCGCAGCGTGCGACGCTCGCTTCGACAACCCTCGACGAAGATCGCGCGCGCAAGGTGTTGCCACTCGTCGCACAAATTCTCGGTCTCGAATACCAGTCATGAGTGCAAACGAAGAACAACTGCGCCGCTGGCGCTTGATACTCGGCGCGAACGACAACGAGGGCACAGGCTACGAACTGGCCGGGCGCGATCTACAGATGGACCACGCGCTGGAGGCTTTGTACGACTCAGAGCGCAGCGGCAATCTCAGTGGCTCGTCACCGAAGATCGCGCGCTGGCTCGGCGACATTCGCGATTATTTTCCCAGCTCTGTTGTCCGCATCATGCAGCAGGACGCGCTCGAACGACTCGGTCTCAAGCAGATGTTGCTTCAGCCTGAAATGCTGGAAGCCGTTGAGCCCGACGTGCATCTCGTCGCAACGCTGCTATCGCTCAGCCGCGTGATGCCAAACAAGACCAGGGAAACAGCGCGCATGGTGGTGCGCAAAGTTGTCGACGAACTCGAGCGCAAACTGGCGAACCCGCTGCGGCAAGCCGTGACAGGCAGTTTGAATCGTTCCGTTCGTAATCGTCGCCCGCGTCACAACGAGATCAATTGGGAGCGCACGATTCGCGCGAACCTCAAGCATTATCAACCCGATTACAAAACCATCATTCCCGAAACGCGTCTCGGCTCTGGTCGTCGCACCTCAGCTTTGCGCGACATCGTTTTGTGCGTGGACCAGAGTGGTTCGATGGCGGGCTCGGTGGTCTATTCGAGCATCATGGCGGCGGTGCTGGCGTCGATTCGTTCGGTCAGGACTTCGCTCGTGGTATTCGACACGTCTGTCGTCGATCTAACGGAACTGCTCGAAGATCCTGTTGAGGTGCTGTTCGGAACACAGTTGGGCGGCGGCACCGACATCAACCGCGCACTCGGCTACTCGCAAACTCTGGTGCGCGAACCGTCAGACACGATCCTCATCCTGATCACCGACCTGTTCGAGGGCGGAAAAGAAGAAGAGATGTTGAAACGCGCGGCCGCGCTCGTATCTTCCGGTGTTCAAATGATCACGCTGCTCGCGCTCGACGATAAAGGCGCTCCCGGTTTCAATCAACACCTCGCCGGCAAGCTCGCCGCGTTCGGCATTCCGTGCTTCGCCTGCTCGCCGGACGTCTTTCCCGATCTGATGGCGGCCGCTATCGAACGTCGAAACATCAATCAGTGGGCCGCGGAACGAAGCATCGTCGTTGCGCGATAACGACTGTTCTACTTAACGATCGTAGCCGCAAACTTCACCGACCGCGGATACTTCCCACCGCTTAGATCGCCATCATTATCGTCGACTGCCCGCACGACGCCATTTTCGTTTTTGAAGTCCTTGAGCTTGTTGCTGCTGCTTTCCTGATACTGGCTCGGGTGATAGCGGACCCACATGCTGTTCTCGTCGATCACATATTCCAGGCCGCGTATTTTTTGACCATCGAGAAGCGGTGTCGACTTTATTTCTTCCGCGAGTGCTTCAGCCGGTATCGGTTGATCAGTCACGAGCACGACCAGCGACTCGGTCCCAAAACGTTCGGCCCGTCCGGCATACGAATACTTCAACTCGATCCTTTCACCCCTGGCAGTGAAACTTCCGCCCGCCTGTCCGGGTTGCAGTTCACCCGGTTGCGCCGCGGGCTGCGTTGCCGCCGGCGCTTCAGACTTCGTTGCAGTGGGTTTGGTCTCACTTTGAGCTGATTGGTTCGTAGTTTGAGCGGTCGGCGTTTCTTTTGATGCGCATGCGAGGGACAAAACGATAGCAGCAAGACACAAACCGCAAACGAACAGACGAGTCATTATTGTTAACTCCTCAGGGGGGTGATTTGCGAGCGTCAAATCGTATCACGTCCGGCGAAACCCATGATCGTTGGCGAAGACCATCGCCTGCGCGCGGGTCCAGACGCCGAGCTTGTCGAACAGATTCGAAACGTGGTTCCGGACGGTCTTCTCGCTGATCGAAAGCCGCGCTGCAATCTCCGCATTGCCGAGGCCTTCTGTGATCAGCGCCAGCACTTCGCGCTCGCGCGGCGACAACGACGCAAACGCCGGATCTTCACCACGACTCGGCCCTTTCACGTGCATGAAGTCCAGCACTTCAGCACAGAAACGTTCCCACGCTGGTTCGGTTTCCAGCAGGATGTGGTTTCTCGAATCGAGCTCGACGAATTGAGCGTTCGGAATTCCCGCCGCGAGGATGTGTCCTTCGGCGATTGGGATCACGTCGTCGTCGCGTGAGTGCAGCACCAACGTCGGCGCCTGCACCTGACCCAGCAGTTCGACCACGTTGATCTCGGCGCGCGTTTCGAGCAGTCGCGCGGCGATCTCCGGCGACGTTGTCTTGCGACACAGTTCGTTGAACCAGCCGATCTGTTCTTCACTTGCACCGGGAACAAATCGTGACGTGAACACCTGCCGGAACGCGGGATTGTCCTTGCCCCAGCCGGTGCGAGTCATTTCGATGAGCGCGCGATAAAAACGCTCTTTCTCCGCGTCGCCACGTTGATACGTCCCGCGCGCGTAGGCGCCGTAGAGCACCAGTTTAGAGACACGTTCCGGATGCTTTACCGCGTACGCGATGCACGTTGCGGCGCCTTGAGAAATGCCGAGTAAGCCAAACGGCTCTTGCGGATCCACGACGTCGACAAGCGATTCCAAATCCTCGACCCAGCGTTCGAAAGAAAGGTCGCCGACATTCCAGTCGGTCATGCCGCAGCCGCGTTCGTCGTGACGAATGAAACGGAAATGGTCGCAGAAGAAACGAATCCAGTGCCGCCAGACCGGGCTTTCCCACTCATATTCGAGATGGGTGAGCCAGTTAGCGGCTTTGATCAGCGTCGGGCCCGCACCGGCTTCAGCCCAGGCGAGCTGCACGCCGTCGCGCGTGCGGAGATAGCGAATTCGCTGTGTTGCCCGCTTGCTCATGGAAGATCACGACCCGAGACAAAAGTCCCATGCGAAGGCACCGGAGTATATCCAAACCGGGACTAAACTCCCATAGCCTAACTCCGCGCAAAGCGCGATGATGCGCCGCGAATTAATAGAAGTGGAGACAAAGACAATGCTCAAACGAATCCTGTTCTTTGCTTACGGAACTTTCTGCTACCTGATCTTCCTTGGGACGTTTCTGTACGCTATCGGATTCATCGGCAACTTCGGCGTTCCGAGCACGCTCGACGGCGCCGCGACCGGTCCGTTCTGGATCAGTTTTCTGATCGACGCGGGGCTGCTGACGCTCTTCGCCGTGCAACACAGCGTCATGGCGCGCAAGTGGTTCAAGGAATGGTGGACGCGCATCGTGCCGAAGCCGATCGAGCGCTCCACTTACGTTCTGTTCTCGAGTCTCGCACTCATACTGTTGTTTGTGTTGTGGCGGCCGTTGGGCGGCGTGATCTGGTCGGTTGAAGACCCGACGGGGCGGTTCGTGTTGCGCGCTTTGTTTGCTTTTGGTTGGGGACTGGTGCTGGTTTCGACGTTCCTGATCAACCACTTCGATCTGTTTGGAATGAGACAAGTGTGGCGTTACTTGATGGGCCAACCAGAGGGCGGGATGAATTTTGTAATGCCCGGGCCGTACCGGCTTGTGCGACATCCGCTGTACGTTGGCTGGCTCTTTGCGTTCTGGATGACGCCGCTGATGACTTCGGCGCACCTGCTGTTTTCAATCGCCACGACGGCTTACATTCTGGTGGCGATCCAGTTGGAAGAACGCGATCTGGTGCGCGAGCACGGCGAATCGTACGAAAAGTATCGCCGCTCAGTGCCGATGCTCTTCCCGTCGCTGCGCAAGCGCGAAACCAAGCAAGCTGTACGAATGCCGACGTAAAGGCTAGAAGGCTTTTCGCGTCTGTCTATTTCCACCGCTTCGCTTCCGCGGGCGCTTCCATTTCTTTAAAGGCGCGGTCGTTGAGGTCGATGAGGAGTTTCGCGCTCGTTAATTCGTTCAGCACGCCGGCCTCGGAAAAACCGAGCCGAAACAGCCGCCCGTAATTCGCAAACAAGAGGTCCCCGGAATGACACCAGTCCGCCCAGTCGGCACTGCCGAGTGATATCGTCGATCCGTTCTTCGTGTCGCGGACAACATGCTCGATGATGTACCACGGGCCGTCGCGTTGCTTGATGCCGTGAATGTACATCTGCAACTCATACCGGCCTCGTGTTGGGGCGTGCCGCTTTGAATAAACCATTGGCGGCTCAATCTTGATCCAGATCGAATGCCTCAAACCGTGCTCGACTGTTTTCCCGTCCTGGATCAGTTTCCAACCGTCGCGCGCAAGACGTATGTCCATGATTGGACTGTCTTCGCCTCCACCCGAACGTCCCCGAAGCGGTTTGATTTGAAACCTCGCCGGCACGGCGAAACCTTCCGCCAGTTGCGTCGCGCCCTCATGGTGATTCAACTGTAGCTTGTTTTCTTTTTCGAAGAGCCCGCCGCCACCCCAGCAATCGCCTTTCGGCCACAACGCGAGCGCGGTCAGAAACGGTGGTTTGCTGACTGCTGTCCACGAGAAGTAACCCTGCTTGTAATCAGCGGCGAAGTA